>NZ_JBHXQZ010000030.1:0-75603 GCF_042717095.1 Streptomyces sp. NPDC058632
GCCCGGCGTGCCGCGTCGGCGTTCGAGGCGTCCACCGCCGCGTTCGCCGCGGCGTTCCTCGCCCGCGCCGCCGCCTGCGAGGCACCGGCCGCGGCCGAGGCCGCCTGAGCCGCCGCGTTCGCGGCGACCCTGGCCGAGTTGTTCGCCGCCCGCGCCGCGCCGATGGCCCGCTGCGCGGCCGTGGCCGCCTGCGAGGCGGCCTTCGCCGCGCGCCCGGCGGCACTCGCCGCCCGCTGTGTGTCGTCCTTGGCCACCTTGGCCTCGGCCGCGGCCCGCTGGGCCGCTTCCTTCGCCAGTTTCGCCGCTTCCACGGCCTTGGCGGACTCCGCCTCTGCCGCCTTGGTCTCCGCTGCGGCCTGCCGCCCGGCCTCCTTCGCCTGGGCCGCCAGCTCGGCGATCGTGGCGTGTTCCTCGTCCTTGTTCCGCGCTACGAACTGGCCGATCTCGAGAAACTCACGAATCTCGTCGGCTCCGCCGCTCAGCGCGAGGCGGCCGGCGGCCCGCACGTTGGGCCCGCCCACACTGACGATCTGGGTGAGCTGCACCCGGTCGTCCTGCTCCTGCCAGGTGTACTGCCCCTCCTCCAGGAACTTCTGGATCTCTCCCGATCCGCCCTCCAGCGCGGCCCGGCCGGCCTCCTGGACGTTCGGGCCGCCCGCGTCGATGATCTGGGCCACCCGCACCCGGTTGTCCTGCTGGGCCGGGGCTTCCCAGCCCCAGCTCAGGAAGATCTCCAGGTCTTCCTGGGTGCCGGCCAGCGCGGTGCGTGCCGCGACCACGAGTTCCGAGCCGCCGACACTGGCGATCTGGGCCGCGCTCACCCTTTCGTCCTGCAGCAGCAGTTCCTCGGCGACCGTCAGGAACTGCTGTACATCGGCTTCACTGCCGGTCAGCGCCGCCTCGGCCGCCGCCTTGACACCGGGGCCGCCGGCCTTCCAGTAGTCCAGTACCCGGCCCCGGTCCGTCGCGGCCGCCTCGGCCAGGGCGGCAACGGCCTTCCCGCTCGTGCTCCGCGTCTCCTCGGCCACGGCCGGGGAGATCCCACCTCCCGTCACCGACGGTCCGGGCGGCGTCGCGTCCCGTGCGCCGTGCGACTTGGCCGGCCTGCCTCGCGGCCCGGGTCCCTGTGCCCCGCGCCCTCGGTCCCCGCTCGCTGGACTTCCCCGGCGGTGTCCGCCCGTGGACCGACACCGATCCGGCCTCGCTCGTCGTACGCTTCGGCCGGCTGCGCACCCGGGTCGGCGAACTGAGCGCGGCCGACACGCCAAGCCGAAGGGGGAACCGGCCTGCGTCAAGACGATGAGCAGGTCCGCGGCCAGGACGGGGGCCAGGACCGGCGCCGCGAAGACCACCCCGGCCGCTCCCCGCCACCGGCTCGGTGTACCGCAGGGCCCACCGGCTCGGTGTACCGCCCGCTGCGACGAGCCTTCCAGGGCGGGCGCGGGCAGGGCCTCTCCGCTCCTCCGGACCCCCGGGGGCTTTGGCAGTCAGCGCCCACTCCACACGTTGCGGACACGCGCGTGTCGTCCGGACGTCGGTACGCGTTAACCCGGACGTCCGTCTCCGCGACGAACCCTGGAGTGACCGCGTGCCCCTGCCCCTGTCCCGATCCGGTCGGCCGTCCCGGTCCGGCCGGCCGTCACGATCCCGTCGTCGGCTCACGGCGGGCGTCCGCCGGCGCCGTGCCTCGCCCCGGCCCTCCGGCCGTCCGCTCGTCGCCGGAGTGCTGGTGGCGGCCGTCCTGGCCGGCGCCTTCGTGGCGCAGACCGCCGGGGCCCTGCTCCCGGACGTCCCGCTGCTGCTCGCCGCGACCGCCGTGTCCCTGGCGGTCGAGGGCGTGCTGTACCGGTGGCAGCCCGGCATCCTGTCGCTGCTGGCCAAGTCGCACGCGGACATCACCGTCCGCCATCTGCTGCGCGATCTGCTCCTGACGGTGGGCCTGTTGCGGCTCGGGGAGCACGACCGGGAGCCGCAGTACGCGTGGCTGGTCGCCGGTCTGCTGGCCTTCTACGCGCTGCACTGCGCGATCCAGGCGGTGTCCGTCCTGGTCCGCCGTACCCGCACCCTTCCCGTGGTGACGCGCAACATCGACGCCTCGGCGCTGCGCCTGTCCCCCGCGCCGGCCGCACTGCTGCGCCGCCCCGGCTACCGGCTGCTGCTCCTCGGCCTGCCCACGACCGTCGGCCTGGCCGCGACGGCGGTGACCCGGCAGCCCTTGCCCGCGGCAGCCGGGATCGGGTCGGCGCTGCTGCTCGCGGCGGCGGGCCTGGGGGTGCTGCTGGTGCGGCTGCTGCCCTCCCGGCGTCCGGCGGGCGAGCAGGAGGTACTCGACTGGTTCGACACCTGGCTGGCCGACTACCGGCCCACGGTCGGCCTGTACTTCTCCGGCGGGGTGTCCTCCGCCTACCAGGCCAACATGTGGCTGGAGACGATGAGCAGGCTCGACGGACGGCCTGTCGTCATCCTGCGCGAGCGGTTCATGGTGGCGAGGATCGCGGCGACCGACATCCCCGTCGTGTGCCTGCCGAAGGTGTCCACCCTCATGCGCCTCGAACACTCCACACTGCGGGTCCTCATCCACCCGTCGAACTCCGGCAAGACCTCGCAGGTGCTGCGCATCCCCACGATCAAGCACGCCTTCGTCAACCACGGCGAGAGCGACAAGCTGTCGTCCTGCAACCCGTACGCGAAGGCGTACGACGAGGTGTGGGTGGCCGGTCCGCAGGCCCGCGAGCGGTACGCGCGGGCGGCGGTCGGGGTCGAGGACAAGGACGTGGTGGAGATCGGCCGGCCCCCACTGGACGCCGTGCGCCCCCGGTCGGGCACCCCGGCCGCCGGTGCCCGCACCACTGTGCTGTACGCGCCGACCTGGGAGGGCTGGGACGGCAACCCGGGCAACACCTCGGTGGTCTCGGCCGGGGAGAACCTCGTCCGGGCGCTGCTCGCGGACCCGGGTGTGCGGCTGCTGTACAAGCCGCACCCGCTGACCGGCTCGGTGCGGCCGGCGGCGGGAGCCGCCGACCGCCGCATCCGGGACCTGATCCGGGCGGCGAACCGGGAGCGGCCCGCGGCATCCGCGGAACCCGCGCGATCCGCCCCGGAGCTGGACCGGCTCACGGCGGAGCTGGACCGGCTCACGGCGGCCGGGGTCCGGGAGGGCGCCGACCAGGTGGAGAGGATGCTGGCCCAGTCCGCTCCTCCGCCCGGACGGGCCGAGGCGGTGGCGAGGGCCACGGCGGCCTGGGAGGAGGCGTACTGGGCGTCGCTGCCGGCGGACGAGCACCAGGTCGTCACGGGCGTACGGCCCGCCCTGTACGCCTGCTTCAACGTCGCCGACCTGCTGATCAGTGATGTGTCCAGCGTCATCAGCGACTTCCTCGCCAGTGGCAAGCCGTACGCGGTGGCGAACACCGGCGGGCTGTCCGAGGAGGCCTTCCGCGCCGAGTTCCCGACGGTGGCGGCGGCGACCGTGCTGACCCCGGACGCGGGCGGGGTGCCTGCGCTGCTGGAGGCGGTCCGGCACCCGGAGAAGGACGGACTGGCGCACGCCCGAGCGGAGTTGAAACTGCGGCTGATGGGCCCCGACGAGCCGACGTCCCAGGAGCGCTGCAACACGGCCCTGCGCGGCCTGTACACGGCGGCCCTGAACCACAGGGCGTGCGGTGAACAGGCCGGGGCACAGGGGCATCCACACCCTCAGCGGCTCATGGAGGACCTGCTGCCCGGTCTGCCCGGCCAGCCCGGTCTGCCCGGTCAGCGCCGGGAATCCGACGCCGGTACGGGAGCCGGTACCGCAGCCGACGCCGAGGCGGCACCGCCCGTCACGCCGCCGTCGCGGTCGGCGCCTCCGGTGTGACCTTCTCGGCGGGTGCCAGCAGGCGGCGGGCCCGGCGGGCGGCGCGGCGCAGGACGGTCCTCGTGCCGCCCTCGCGGTAGCCGGGGAAGCCGCGGGCCTCGCGGGGCGCGGCGAGGTAGACGGAGTCGGGGATGCCCGCCGCCCGGTCGCGGAAGTGCGGGTAGGCGAGGTAGACGCGTCGGCCCCGCCGCTCCAGCAGGACCGGCGCCTGCTTCTTCGACGCCGTGAACTTCACCGCTTCGGTGAGGAGTTCGAGCCGCTGCTGAGCCACCAGGTGCAGCCGCAGCCGTTCCTCGACCTTCAGGTGCCGGGCGACGTCCTCGGTCCAGTGGGCGTCCGTCAGCGGCTTCGCCAGCTCCAGTTTGTGCCGCCGCACCCGGTCGCTGTCCTTGAGGAATCCGGGGCCGAACTGCGGGAGCAGGGTGATGGTGAAGGGCCGCACCATCAGCCGGTCACGCTGCGGTCCCTCGGGGACCAGGTCGGCGATCAGGTTCGTCAGGAGGCGTGCGGAGTCGAACCGCAGGGCGTAGCTCCCGCTCTTGGTCACGTGCTTGCCGTCGTCGCGGCCCACCAGGTAGTAGCAGGTGTGGTCGGCGACCACGGAGACGCCGTCCGCCCTGAGGTACGCCTCCATGGTGAACAGCGCGTCCTCGCCGGTGTAGAGCGACTCGTCGAACCGTAAGCCGTGCCGCTCCAGCAGGGCCCGGCGGAACAGCTTCTGCGCGCTGAGGGTGAACATGATGTTGGAGGAGTGCACGTCGGTGCGCTCCACCGTGCGGCCCCACATCGACTTCGGGGCGCCGCGGTTGACGCCCTCGATCCGTCCCAGGACGACATCGGTGCCGGCCCGGTCCGCCATGGCGACCATCCGCTCGAGGGCCTCGGGGCCCAGCCGGTCGTCGGCGTCCAGGAAGAACACGTAGCGCCCGGCCGCCTTGTCCAGACCGACGTTGCGCGGGCCGCTGGGGCCACCCGAGTTCGCCTGCCGGATCACCGTGACCCGCATGGGCGCACGGTCCGCGAACTCCTCCAGGTACTCCCCCGTGCCGTCCGTCGAGCCGTCGTCGACGGCGACGACCTCGACGCGCTCCGGGTCGATGGTCTGCGCCTCCACCGAGGCGAGGCATTCGACCAGGTACGGCATCGCTTCGTACGCCCCGATGACCACGGTGACATCAGGCTGCGCCACGGTCACGTTCCCCCCTAGTTACGGGATATTTCACTTCGCATAAGCTCATTGTCCTTCTGTTAGACGGGTGTTCGAGGAAGAAGGTTGCCCCGGACCGTCGTTCGGTGGCCTGCGCCACACGGGTGTTGCGGGAGCCCGGCGGAGGTCGCGGACGCGACTGGGCTCGGCCCCCGAGGTGTCGCTCCTCGGGGGCCGAGCCCTGTCAGGTGTCCGGAGGGGTTCCGGGTGTCCGGATCCGGTCAGTTCGCTCCGGTGCCGTCCGGCTCGCCGGTGACGGACGCCGGCTGCGCGGGCAGCGCGTCCGCCGGTTCCACGTCCGGGCCGCCGACCGTGATACGGGACTCCTGGCCGAGGTTGCGCGTCTCGGCCTTCCGGGCGAGCCGGCCGACCGCCGCGTTGAACTGGTCGATGGACGTCGGCTCGTCCGGGCCCAGCAGGTAACGCTTGAGCTCGCCCCGCTCCCCGGCCAGGGAGTCGGCCGCCGGGGTGCGGACCGCCTCGAGCAGCTCGGCCAGCCCGGCCGCGTCGTTGGACAGGATCACCGCGGCGCGCACCGCCGTGTTCTGCCGCTTGAACTCCTCCACGCCCAGCCCGGCCGAGTCGGTGACGGCGTACGGCTTGCCGCTGGCGATGAAGTCGGAGACGACGCTGGAGATGTCGGAGACCATCGCGTCGGACACGTTGAAGCAGTCGTACAGGCGCGGCTGGGCGCCCGTGATGACGCGGTGCTCCCAGTCGGGGAAGGAGCTCCAGTACGCGGTGTTCCACTCGGCACGCAGCCGCGCGGTCTCCTCGTGCAGGGCCACGTCGATCACGCCGTCGCGGCTGGCCTCCGCCTCGTCGCCCTTGTCTGCGGAGCCGGTCAGTTCGGCCAGCCGGGCTTCGATACGGGCCAGTTCGCTCCGCGCCCGGTCCTGCGCCGCCGAGTCGACGGTGAAACGGGGGTCGGCCGCGCGCTCGGCGGCGGCCTGCTCGATCAGCGCGGTGATCCGCAGATGGGCGGCCTTGGCCTGCGCGCTGCGGGTGCCGGTGAAGGGGTGCGGCTTGTAGAGGACACGCACCGCGGGGTCGGCCGTGATCAGCCGCTTCACGATGTTCTCACCGGCCAGCAGGAGCGAGGTGTTGCCCGGGTTGTCGTCCCAGCCCTCCCAGGTGGGGGCGTACAGAACCGTCGGGCGGTGCCCCTCGGCGGAGCCCGCGGCCGCGGCCTGCCGGGTCTCGATGGGGGCCAGCTGCGGGCGGCCGACCTCGACGATGTCGTCGTCACGGACGCCGACGTCGGCGATGGCGTAGCGGTCGCGGCCCGCGCGGCCGGCCGTCCACACCTCGTCGTAGACCTTGCTGAACGGGTTGACGCTGGCGAGCTTGTCGCTGTCGCCGTGGCCGATGAAGACGTGCTTCATGGTCGGTACGCGCAGCAGGTGGATGTTCTTGCCGACGTTCGCCGCGTACAGCGCGACCCGCACCGTGGACAGGTCCAGGTTCATCAGGTGCACCCCTCCGGGCACGCAGACGACCGGGACCGTGGTGGGGGCCAGGTTGTTCAGTATGACCCGCTCGCGCAGGATGACCAGCGGCCGCGTGTCCAGCTGCTCCATGGTCTCCAGCCACATGTTGACCTGGTACGCGGAGTCCTTGGAGCCGGAGAAGTACAGCACCGTCTCCGGCCGGTACTCGCGCAGCCAGTCGTCGGCCGCCACCAGAACCCGGTCGGCCTTCGGCGGTGTCCGCCGGCCGCGTACGTAGGGCACCAGGGCCAGCACGTACAGGAGGCCCAGCAGCACCGTGACGCCGATGCCGGCGAAGCCGACGACGGCCGAGTCGAGGGCCGCGGCGAGGAGTATGCCGACGACCGCCGCCAGGTCGAGGTGGAGCATCTTCTCCGCGGCGCGGTGCGTCAGCACGCGCGGCGGCGCGTCCGGGATGCGGACGCGGGACGCCAGGTCCACGTTGCGGGTGGCCACCGGCATGCGCCGGCGGTTGCGGATCAGCGTGGTCAGCGCGCCGTGCGGGGCCTGCAGGCCGTAGAACGCGATGAAGCAGGCGATCGCTCCGTAGTAGATCAGGTTGTCCGCGAGGGACAGCCGGGCCAGCAGCAGGATCAGCAGCAGCTGCCGGATCAGGAAGCGGATCGACAGGCCCGCCC
Source organism: Streptomyces sp. NPDC058632 (assembly GCF_042717095.1). Taxonomy (NCBI): domain Bacteria; kingdom Bacillati; phylum Actinomycetota; class Actinomycetes; order Kitasatosporales; family Streptomycetaceae; genus Streptomyces; species Streptomyces sp. NPDC058632. The sequence goes on from NZ_JBHXQZ010000030.1 coordinate 7,192, forward strand.
GCACCTTGCTGAGGCGGTTGACCAGATAGCTGCCCCTGCGGTGCAGGTAGTGGTCCGCCAGGTACGTCACGGCGGCCGCTGCCGCGAAGGCGGGGACGCTCGGGACGAGCGCGGCCAGCATGAGGCAGGGGAAGCCCAGCATCACGAGGACCGCCGCGGCCAGCTCGGCCGCGCTGCCCACCCGGGCGACGCGAATAGCGGTGGATATCAACGGAGAAACCTGCTCTTGGAGGGTGAGTGCCGGTTTGTGCCTGTGGGTAATTCGGTGACGACGGATTCAGGCCCCCGCGAACACCCGCGCAGGAACTGCGTGAACGGGAGGCCGCAGAGGCCTGAATTACCGGAGTCTATTTGCCGTCGATTATTACACGCCGTCCTGACGGTCCAGCACCGACGCCAGCGCCTGCTCGAAGCCGCTGGCACGGGCCGCGCCCGCCGTCGGGTCCTGCTGCCGCACGTCGATGACATGGCCGGTGAGCTCGGAGAGCAGCACGTCCAGGGACGTACGGGCCACCGCCTCGGAGGACAGCAGGCTGCCCGCCGGCTCCTGGCCGAAAGCCTTGGTCCGCATCGGCGTGGCGGTGCGCTCCGGGTTGACGCAGTTGACGCGGATGCCTTCGCCTGCCCACTCGTCGGCCAGGGCCTGGGTGAGGTTGACCATCGCGGCCTTGGTCGAGGAGTAGAGGCTGTACTCGGCGCGCCCCCGGGTGTAACTGCTGGAGGTGTAGAGCAGCAGCTGCCCCTTGCTCTCGGCGAGGTACTTGTACGCCGACCGGGCGATCTGCACGGGTGCCAGGTAGTTGACCTTCAGCGCCTCCTCGATGGTGGCGTTGTCGGTCTCGGCCAGCTTCCCGATGCGCAGCACACCGGCCGTGTTGACGACGTAGTCGATGCGGCCGGTCTCGGCGTACGCCTTGGACAGCGCGTCGTCGACCTCCTCCGGGTTCTCCACGTGGGTGCCGGTGGTGGAGCGGCCGAGCGCGTACACGGTGGCGCCGTAGGACTCGGCGAGCTGGCAGATGTCCTTGCCGATGCCGTACGAACCGCCGAAGACGACGACCGTCTTGCCGGTGAGCAGCTCGCGGTAGGCGCCCTCCCCCATCTGCTCGGGGGTGGCCGTGGAGGCGAGCTGGAACAGCTTGTCGGCGATGAAGACGTCGACCGGCTGGGTGACCTTCATGTTGTACTCGTCGCCCGCGACGACGTGGATCGGCACGTCGGGCAGGTACTTGAGCACGACCGAGCAGTCGTCCGTGGCCTGGAAGTTGGGGTCGTCGGCGGCGACCTCGTAGGCGCGGCGGATCGTGGACAGCTTGAACGCCTGCGGAGTCTGTCCGCGGCGCAGCCGGGAGCGGTCCGGGATCTCGGTGATGAACTCGCCGTCCTCACCGTGCGTCCGCGTGACGATGATGGTGTCGGCGGACGGGATGGCGACGTCGACGGCCTGGTAGCGCTCCAGGGCGCTCACGCAGTCCTCGATGACGCGCTGTGACAGCAGGGGGCGGACGGCGTCGTGGAAGAGGACGTTGCGGTCCTCACCCTCGGCCAGGCCCTCGCCGAGGGCGGAGATGGCCCGCTCGGTGGTCTCGTTCCGCGTCGAGCCGCCCTCGATGACCCGGGTGACCTTCTTGAACCCGGCCTTGGCGACGATCTTCTCGACGTCGGGCACATAGCCCGGCGCCATCAGCACGATGATGTCGTCGATCGAGTCGGTGTTCTCGAAGGTGGTCAGGGTGTGCTCGATGACTGCCTTGCCGGCGATCTTCAGCAGCTGCTTGGGAATCGAAAGACCCACCCGCTGGCCGGTGCCACCGGCCAGGATCACTGCGGTGGTACGGGGCTTGGCTATGCGCTGGGACACAGGTGACCTACCTTGGGGCGACAGGGAACTCCCAAATGGTCCCACTTGCGGTTACCGCAGTGCAAGGTGAGCGACCTCCGCCGCATATGTGCACGCAACCTGCCATTCACCTGGGACTCCTGGTGACGGGTGACGGTTCCCGGAACCCCCTGCGAATCGCCGTGAGTGACTCCACAGGAGTCACGTCCTCGCCGTGCGTGACGGGTGGGACGCCCCCGGCGCGCTCAGCGCAGACCCAGTCGCTTCAGGCAGCGGTGACCGAGGACCTTCACGAGTTCCTTCGACGATGTCCGGTGAACGCTACGCCCCTTGCCGGTGCCGTCCGCCCTGCCGGTGGCGTTCGTCGCGGCGACCGTGGCCAGCACCCCGAACAGGGCCTGCGCGGCCACTTCGGGAGCGAGCCGCGGCTCACCCGCCGGCCCTCCGGACTCCGGTACGCGGGACAGCCGTCCCGGGTCGCCGAGGACCCGCACGCCCATGCCGCCGATCCGCCCGGCCACCTCGGCGCCGATCCCGGCGGCGGCCTCCAGGGCCCATTGCGGGGTACGGATCTTCACGTCCTGCGGGGTGGGACTGCACGAGTTCTTCATGTGCGCGATGGCGCCGTGCCGCACAAGCCTCGAATACAGCTCCTCCGGAAGCCCATTGCCGCGGAATTCCTTATTAAGATTCCGCAGCATTTCGGTCTCGGCGAGGGTGAGGGAACGGTTCGCGGTCTCCGGAACCGGCCGCAGCAGTCCCCCGGGGAGCCCGAGCAGCGCCTCGAAGGTGCGCATCAGCGCGTCCCGGTCGCGGTCGTCGACCACCACGACGGTCACCCGGTCCGGCCCGGTCGCCCCGACCCACCGCTCGACCAGCCGGTCGTGCCGGTGCCGGCGCCAGAAACTGGGGGTGGGCTCGTCGTACGGGGGCCGGCGGAGCATGTGCTCCAGCCACTGCTCGTAGTCCATGCGCAGCCCGTTCTGCACGTACTGCTGCCACTGCGAGGGCATGACCCGTGCCAGGGGACGCAGGGTGACCAGCACGTGCACCCTCCCCGTGCCGCCGAGCTGCTCGACGATCCGGGCGATGGCCGTCTCCTCCTCGGCGTCCGCGAAGAACTCGCTGCTGAGCACGGAGCTGCGCCGGCCGGTGGCCCGCACCTGGTCCAGCAGCCGCTGCCAGTGGTGCTCGGTGGGGGCGGTGTCCCCCATCATCGCGGGCCGGGCACAGGCGGCGAGGACCGCCTCGATCGGGTGCCGGCTGTGCGCCGGGAAGTCGACGCCGTGCCGCGCCATCTCCTCCTTCGCGGCGAACAGCGCGCCCTGGACGGCGGTGGTACCGGTCTTGTGCGGGCCTATGTGCAGCAGGCGGGTGCCGTCGGGCAGCGGGGGGACGACGGTGCCGGTGGCCGGGAGTTCTTCTCTCGTACAGTCCATGTCCATGCGGAGGCATGGTAGGAGGGTTCGCTGAGGATGCCATGAGAGGGACCCGGGCTCCGCGTGAGCGCCGGGCCCCTCCCGTCGGGCCGCGGCGTCAGACCAGGTGCACGCCGGGCCGGCCGGCCTCGACCCGCAGGCCGGCCAGGGTGCTCGGCGTGGCCTGCGGCTTCACCACGGTGTCCACCACCCGCACGCGCGCGTCGATGCCGCCCCGGCGGATGTCGAACAGGTGGTACCCGCGGTGGGCGTCGAGCAGTTTCCAGTGCGGGTTGTCGGCGCGCCGCGGGTCCCACTGCGCGCGGAAGGCGGCCTGGTCCTGGTCGCCGTTGCTGGAGATGGACGTACCGACGAACTCGGCGCCCACGACCGCGGAGGACGGGTCGGCGAAGTCCGCCCTGAGGTCGCTGATCATCGTCAGATGGCGGTCGCCGGTGAGCACGACGGGGTTGCTCACCCTGCGGAACTCCTGGAGCAGCGCGTTGCGCTCGCTCTGGTAGCCGTCCCAGGCGTCGTAGAACCAGAGTTTGCCCTCACCCACCTGGAGGTCGGTCTCGGCCATCATGATCTGGGAGGCGATCAGGTTCCAGCGGGCGGGCGAGTGGCGCAGTCCGTCGACCAGCCACCGCTTCTGCGCGGCGCCGAGCATGGTCAGCGACGGGTCCTGGGCGCCCTCCTGGCTGGTCGCCTGGTCGCTGCGGTACTGCCGGGTGTCCAGCACGTTGAGCCGGGCGAGCCGGCCGAACTCCAGCCGGCGGTGCATCCGGATGTGCGGGCCGTTCGGGACGGCGCTCGCGCGGACCGGCATGTGCTCGTAGTACGCCTGGTAGCCCGCGGTCAGCCGGGCCGTGAACGCGTCGTGCGGCTGCTTGTCGGGGTCCTGCGGGATCTCGCCGGCGAAGTCGTTGTCGACCTCGTGGTCGTCGAAGGAGACCACGAAGGGCGCGTTCGCGTGCATCGCCGCGAGGTCCGGGTCCGAGCGGTACTGGGCGTACCGGTTGCGGTACTGGACCAGGCTGTACGGCTCCCCGCCGCCCTCGTGACGGCGTACACCGGTCGCCGACGGGCTGGACTCGTAGATGTAGTCGCCGACGAACACGACGACGTCCGGGTCCTGCTGCAGCATGTCGGCGTACGGCGTGAAGTAGCCGTGCTGCCAGTTCTGGCAGGAGGCGAGCGCGACCCTCAGGTGCCCGCCCGCGCTCTGCGCGGGGGGCGCGGTACGGGTGCGGCCGGTGCGGGAGAGCTGTCCGTCGGCGCGGAAGCGGTACCAGTACCGGGTGTCGGGGCGCAGCCCGCGTACGTCGACGTGGACGCTGTGCCCGTAGGCGGGCCGGGCCTGCGCGGTGCCCCGGCGGACGATCCGCCGGAAGCGGGAGTCCTCGGCGATCTGCCACTCGACGGGTACCGCGCGGTCCGGCATGCCCCCGCCGTTCAGGGGGTCGGGGGCGAGCCGGGTCCACAGCACGACGCCGTCGGGCAGCGGGTCGCCGGAGGCCACTCCCAGGCTGAACACCCCGTCGGGCAACGGTTTTCGCTCTGCCGCGCGAGCCGTGGCCGGCAGCCACAGTTGGGCACAGGCCGCGGCGCCGAGTGCGGCGGCGCCGGCGGTCAGAACGCGGCGGCGGTCGGGCGGTACAGCTCCGGACATGGGCGGACTCCCCTGCCTCGCATGCGTCGTGGACACTGGGAAGCTCTCGCTCCGGATGGTCCGCACACTGAACCCGGAGAGTCGCGTTCATGACAAGCGGGCAGACAAGAGGAAACCCGCCCCGGCACGGGAACGTCCCGTTGCCTGGGCGGGTCCTCGAGGTGAGCGGCGGGCGACGGTCAGGAACCCCGCCGCCGGAGCGGTCCCTTGCCCCCTGCCGGCCCCGCGCGCCCTACGACTTGTCGCGGAACGGATCGAAGTCGTCGTACGCCTGCTCGGCCTCGTCCCGTTCGGCCTGCCGGTCGCGGCGGCGCTGGGCGGCCGGGCGGGGCTCCTCGAAACGGTGGTCCTCGCCGCGCCGGCCGAGCATCTCCGCACCGGCGGTCACCGTCGGCTCCCAGTCGAAGACGACCGCGTTGTCCTCGGGACCGATGGCGACACCGTCGCCGGACCGGGCACCGGCCTTCATCAGCGCCGCTTCCACACCGACCCGGTTGAGCCGGTCGGCGAGGTAGCCGACGGCCTCGTCGTTGTTGAAGTCGGTCTGGCGGACCCAGCGTTCGGGCTTCTCGCCCCGCACCCGGAACAGGCCCTCGTCCTCGCGGGTGACGGTGAACCCGGCGTCGTCCACGGCCTTCGGCCGGATGACGATGCGCGTCGCCTCCTGCTTCGGGCGGGCGGCCCGCGCCTCGGCCACCAGCTGGGCCAGCGCGAACGACAGTTCCCGCAGCCCGAGGTGGGCGACGGCGGACACCGCGAAGACGCGGTAGCCGCGTGCCTCCAGATCGGGGCGCACCATCTCGGCGAGGTCCCTGCCGTCCGGCACGTCGGTCTTGTTGAGGACGACGACGCGGGGACGGTTGTCCAGGCCGCCGTACTGCCGCAGCTCCTCCTCGATGATGTCGAGGTCGGAGACGGGGTCGCGGTCGGACTCCAGCGTCGCCGTGTCCAGCACGTGCACGAGCACGCTGCACCGCTCCACGTGCCGCAGGAACTCGAGCCCGAGGCCCTTGCCCTGGCTGGCGCCCGGGATGAGCCCCGGCACGTCGGCGATGGTGTAGACGGTCGAACCGGCGGTGACGACACCCAGGTTGGGCACGAGGGTGGTGAACGGATAGTCGGCGATCTTGGGCTTGGCGGCGGAGAGCACGGAGATCAGCGAGGACTTGCCCGCGCTCGGATAGCCGACCAGCGCCACGTCGGCGACGGTCTTCAGCTCCAGGCCGATGTCCCGCAGGTCCCCCGGCTCGCCGAGGAGCGCGAACCCGGGCGCCTTGCGCCGCGCGGAGGCGAGGGCGGCGTTCCCGAGCCCGCCCCGGCCGCCCTGGGCGGCGATGTACGAGGTCCCGTGCCCCACCAGGTCGGCGAGCACATTGCCCGCCCTGTCCAGGACGACGGTCCCGTCCGGCACCGGCAGGACCAGGTCCTGGCCGTCCTTGCCGCTGCGGTTGCCGCCCTCGCCGGGCTTGCCGTTGGTGGCCTTGCGGTGCGGGGAGTGGTGGTAGTCGAGCAGCGTGGTCACGGACTGGTCGACGGTGAGGATCACATCGCCGCCCCGCCCGCCGTTCCCGCCGTCGGGTCCGCCCAGCGGCTTGAACTTCTCACGGTGGACGGAGGCACAGCCGTGACCTCCGCTACCCGCGGCGACATGCAGCTCGACGCGGTCCACGAAGGTGGTCATGTGGGGTGCCTCCAGAGACAGTGCGGTGTGCGTACGTACGTGTTTCCTGGTCAACACGCGAAAGGCGGACCCGCCTTCCCGCCGGGGAAGTGAGGTCCGCCTCGCGAAAGCTTCCGATCAGGCGACCGGAACGATGTTCACGACCTTGCGGCCACGGTGGGTGCCGAACTGCACCGAACCGGCCGCCAGCGCGAACAGCGTGTCGTCGCCACCGCGGCCGACGCCGGCGCCCGGGTGGAAGTGGGTGCCACGCTGACGGACGAGGATCTCACCCGCGTTGACGACCTGACCGCCGAAGCGCTTCACGCCGAGCCGCTGGGCATTGGAGTCGCGACCGTTCCGGGTGGACGATGCGCCCTTCTTGTGTGCCATCTCTCCTCAGTCCCTTACTTCGCAGCCGTGGGGATCTCAGTGACCTTGATCGCCGTGTACTGCTGGCGGTGGCCCTGACGACGGCGGTAGCCGGTCTTGTTCTTGTAGCGCAGAATGTCGATCTTCTGGCCCTTGTGGTGGTCCACGACCTCGGCCTGGACCTTGACCCCGCCCAGCACCCACGGGTCGCTGGTCACGGCGTCGCCGTCGACGAGGAGCAGGGTCGAGAGCTCGACCGTGTCGCCGACCTTGGCGGTGGAAATCTTGTCAACCTCAACGATGTCGCCGACAGCAACCTTGTGCTGGCGACCACCGCTGCGCACGATGGCGTACACGCGGATCTCTCTCTCACTCGAAGAACGGCACCCCGCAGGCCAGCCGCCCGACCGTACAGACACGCGGGCAACCTCTCCCGAGCCAGTCCATGCACCCGGGAGGAAGAGGTTTACGGGAATGTGGCGGTCCCGATGGACACGCCGACGCCCAAGGTTACGGGGCGTGGCCCAAGGGGTCAAACCGGGCCCGGACCACCGGTGACGGTGACGGGCGTCCGGTGGACGGGGCGTCCGGTGGACGGGGCGCCCGGTGGACGGGGCGCCCGGTGGACGGGGCGCCCGGTGGACGGGGCGCCGCCGGCAGGTCAGCTCTCGAGCAGGTGGGCGCGCCCGAACATGGCCGCCGCGACCCGCGCGGTCGGCGTGCCGGAGTCCGGATCCGCACCGGCCTCCCGCAGCACCTCGACCACCTCGTCCGCGCCCTTGAACAGGGCGCCGGCGAGGGGAGCCTGGTCCCGGGCGTTGCGCAGATCCGGATCGGCGCCGAGCCGGATCAGGGCCCGCACGGTGTCGGCGTGTCCGTGATAGGCGGCGAGCATCAGCAGGGTGTTGCCGGCCGCATCGGTCACGTCCACCGGCAGCCCGTGCTCCACGAACTCCACCACCTGCTCGGTGCTGCCCTCACGGGCCAGATCCATGGCGAGGGCCACGACGCGCTCCGTCTGCTCAGGCGTCAGACCGTCCCTGCTCATGCGCATCTCTCCTGATCGAGCGGTAGTGCTGGTCAAACGGTTGTGCCGGTCGTGCCCACGGGGGTGCCGGGCGGTGACTGCGCCGTGCCCGGCGCGGGCCACTGTGTGGTCCGCGCCGGGCACGGTGTGAGGCGTACTGCCCGCTCCTTCGAGCGGCCGGGCTCAGAGGCTGCCGGCGGCCAGGGCCTCGATCGCCTTGCGGACGCCTTCGCCGTAGGCCGGGTCGGCCTTGGTGCAGTTGGCGACGTGCCGTGCGACGGTCTGCTCCGACGCGCCGTTGATGGCGCGCGCCGTGTTCTCGAAGAGAACCTGCTGCTGCTCGGAGCTCATCAGGCGGAACAGGTTGCCGGGCTGCTCGAAGTAGTTGTCGTCGTCCTCACGGAAGTTGAACCGGTCGGCGACGGCGCCCACGGCCTGGCTCGGCTCGCGGTAGGCCGGCTGCTCCGGCCAGCGGCCGTAGGAGTTGGGCTCGATGCCCGGGGTGGATCCCTGGTTGCCGTCGACCCGCATGGCGCCGTCGCGGTGGTAGGTGTTCACCGGGTTCTTCGCGGCGTTGACGGGGATCTGGTGGTGGTTCACGCCGAGGCGGTAGCGCTGGGCGTCACCGTAGGAGAAGAGCCGGCCCTGCAGCATCTTGTCGGGCGAGTAGCTGATACCCGGAACCACGTTCGCCGGGGTGAAGGCGGCCTGCTCGACGTCCGCGAAGTAGTTCTCGGGGTTGCGGTTGAGCTCCCACTCGCCGACCTCGATCAGCGGGTAGTCCTTCTTCGACCAGACCTTGGTGAGGTCGAAGGGGTGGAAGCGGTAGTTCTCCGCGTCGGCCTCCGGCATGACCTGGACGAACAGCTTCCACTTCGGGAAGTCGCCGTTCTCGATCGCGTCGTAGAGGTCGCGCTGGTGGGACTCGCGGTCCTTGCCGACGAGGGCCTCGGCCTCGGCGTCGGTGAGGTTCTTGATGCCCTGCTGGGTGCGGTGGTGGAACTTGACCCAGAACCGCTCGCCCTCGGCGTTGATCAGGCTGTAGGTGTGCGAGCCGAAGCCGTGCATGTGCCGGTACGAGGCGGGGATGCCGCGGTCGGACATCACGATCGTGATCTGGTGCAGGGCCTCGGGGAGGTTGGTCCAGAAGTCCCAGTTGTTCTCGGCGTCGCGGAGGTTGGTGCGCGGGTCGCGCTTCACCGCGCGGTTGAGGTCCGGGAACTTCAGCGGGTCGCGGAAGAAGAAGACCGGGGTGTTGTTCCCGACCAGGTCCCAGTTGCCCTCGTCCGTGTAGAACTTCAGGGCGAAGCCGCGGATGTCGCGCTCGGCGTCGGCCGCGCCGCGCTCACCCGCGACGGTGGAGAACCGGACGAACAGGTCGGTCTTCTTGCCGATCTCGGAGAAGATCTTGGCGCTCGTGTACCGCGTGATGTCGTGGGTCACCGTGAAGGTGCCGAACGCGCCCGAGCCCTTGGCGTGCATCCGACGCTCCGGGATGACCTCGCGGTCGAAGTGCGCGAGCTTCTCCAGGAACCAGACGTCCTGCAGGAGCATCGGACCGCGCGGACCGGCCGTCAGGGAGTTCTGGTTGTCGGCAACCGGCGCGCCGGCAGCCGTGGTCAACGGCTTCTGGTTGTTCTCGGTCAAAGCTCGCTCCTCGGTGAGTGGTTCTTCGCTTGGATTCAAGGCCTGCGGTCCTGGCCGTCCGAGTGTCCGCGCAAGCCGCCCCACGGCTCGCATCGACACACACCCTACGTTGGACAAGGTCTAAGTCAAGGCGGCTTTCAGAACCATACCTGTTCTTGAGATGGGTTCCCTCGCTGGTTAGGGTGGTGTGTATGAGTGATCTCTTGAAGAGACTTCGGGAACGCGGCTGGCGCCTGACCGCGCAGCGCCGCGTCGTGGCCGAGGTGCTCGGCGGAGACCACATCCACCTGACCGCGGACGAGGTGCACGCGCGCGCCACGGAGCGGCTGCCCGAGATCTCCCGGGCGACGGTCTACAACACCCTGGGCGAACTGGTGGCCCTGGGCGAGCTCGTCGAGGTCTCGACCGACCACCGCGCCACGCGCTACGACCCGAACGCGCACCGTCCCCATCACCACCTGCTCTGCGACCGCTGCGGAACGATCCGCGACGTGCACCCGACGGGCGACGCCCTCTCGGCCCTTCCGGAGTCGGAACGCTTCGGATACACGGTCTCCGGCGTCGAGCTGACGTACCGCGGCACCTGTCCGAACTGCACGGTCTGATGCCGGGGCAGCCATCGCGTCATCCTCGTGACCGCTCGTCGGATGCCCCGGCCCGGCTGATCCCGGCGGTCGCGGGTGCCGGCCGGGCGAGGACGCCCGCGTCCTCGGGGGCGTACACGAGGTAGCGGCCCGGGAGGGAGACCCGGCCGGCCGGGCGGGCACCCCTGTGCCCGCCCGGGTCCTTCGTCACCCGGGCGGGGACCGACCGGCCCGGCTTCGGCGCGGCCCCGGTCCGACGCGGGCCGTCGGCCATGCCCAGGGGGCATGTGGGGTGCCTCCGGGGACAGTGCGGTGCACGTACGTGTTTCCTGGTCGACACGCGAAAGGCGGACCCGCCTTCCCGCCGGGGAAGTGAGGTCCGCCTCGCGGAAGCTTCCGATCGGGCGACCGGAACGATGTTCACGACCTTGCGGCCACGGTGGGTGCCGAACTGCACCGAACCGGCCGGGGCCGGTCCGACCCGGCCGGTTCAGCCGCCGAGGCTCTCCCGGTAGGCCACGCATTCCTCGTAGGAGGGCAGCAGGCCCTGTTCCCGGGCCCCGGCCAGGGTGGGCGCCTGCTCGTCCTTGGCGGAGAGCAGCGGCGTGAGGCCCTCGGGCCAGTCGATGCCGAGCGCCGGGTCGAGCGGGTGGATGCCGTGCTCGCGCTCGGGTGCGTACCCCTCGGAGCAGAGGTAGATCACGGTGGCGTCCTCGGTGAGCGCCATGAAGCCGTGGCCGAGGCCCTCGGAGAGGTAGACCGCGTGGTGGTCCTGATCGTCCAGGCGGACCATCTCCCACTGGCCGAAGGTGGGCGAGCCGGTCCGGATGTCCACGATCACGTCGAGGACCGCGCCGCGCACGCACTTGACGTACTTGGCCTGGCCGGGCGGCACGTCGGCGAAGTGGATGCCGCGCAGGGTGCCCCGGCTGGAGACGGACATGTTGGCCTGGGCAAGCGTGAACGGGTGGCCGGCCGCCTCGGTGAAGACCGGGGCCTTGAACCACTCGTGGAAGCTGCCCCGGCCGTCGGGGAAGATCTTCGGCTCGTGCACCCAGGCGCCGGAGAGGGAAAGGGGTCGCATCGAAGGGGTCCTCAGTTCTTCTTCTGCTGGTTCGTCAGGGAACGCTTGATGTGCCCGGCGGCCCGACGCCACAGGGGGCGGGGCTGCGCGGACGGCGTCGGGTCCGGCCTCCCCGGGGCGGGCGGGGTGTGCCGGTCGATCACCCGGGCGGTGCCGTCGGCGGTGACCACCACGTCGACCGGGAGCCGGGTCCATTTCGCCTCGCCGCGGTCGGCGGACGGCACGCCGATCCGGACGGCCCAGCGCTTCCCGGTGAGCTTCTCCAGCGGCAGTGTGGCGCTCACCGTGCGGCCGGACACCTCGGCGTCGGCCGGGAACTTTCCCACGTTCTTGCGCTCGAAGCGGAGCTGCACCGGGTTCCCGGTGTCCGCCGCGACGTGCAGCGGCAGCGGGAGCCGTACGGCGGAGCCCTCGACCACGGCCTCGGTCGGGTCCATCAGGGCCACCGCCTCGCGCTCCAGCTTGTTGGTGTGCTGGTCGACGTCGAGGGAGAGGTTGCCCGGCCCGTCGGTCCAGTACGGCAGGACCAGCCGCCTCGGCTCACCGGTGAGCGCGGCCAGCCGTCCGGCCTCCACGTCCTCGCCGCGCACCGCGCCGAGCCGGGTCTCCTTGCTCCAGCCGCAGGACTTGATGCGCAGGTGCAGGTCCCAGATGCCCTTGCCCAGGGGCTTGCCCGCGGCCGCGGTCTCCGGGTCGAGGGCGGCGCGCGTGGTGATGCGCTGGCGGAAGGAGCCGTCCCCCGCGTCCAGGCGGTGCAGTTCGCACTCGACCGGGAGGTAGTACTGCCTGGCGTCCTCTCGGTGGCGGACCACCAGGTCCACGTCGCTCTTGCCGACCGGGGCGTCCAGTGTGATGTTCTGGCCGGCCAGTGCCTCGAGCGCCTTGTCGGACAGCGGCAGGCCGAGCAGGTCGCGCTCGCCCTCCCGGCGGAAGGTCATCGGCTCGCCGTCGACCTGGTACTCGGAGGTGAAGCCGATGTTCAGGACGCCGTCCTCCCAGGCCAGGGAGTCCAGGGTGCCGGTGGGTCCGATCCCGGCCTCCCAGTGGGCGAGGGCCCTGACGTCCTGGTAGTGGTCGGCGGCGACCAGTCCGGCCACCACCCGCTGGGTGGGGGCGACGCCGGCGAACACGCCCGGACCGAATCGCTCGGTGACCACACCGCGGATCTCGCGGTACAGCTCCTCGGCGTAGTCCTCGGGGAGCTTGAGCAGCCGGTTGCCGCGCAGCCGCTCGACCATCTCGTTGCGCAGCCAGCGGCTGAACAGCTTGTCGCGCAGCGGGCCGGGCTCGGTGAGCTCCTCGACCACGTCGAGGGCCTCACGCAGGTTGGTGAAGTAGCCGACCGGGTCGAAGCGCTGGAAGCCGGCGTTGGAGCCGTCGTCGCGGGTGATGTGGTAGTAGCACAGGTAGTCGCCGAGGACGGCGACGCTCTTGGCCCGCAGATAGGCCTCGACGACGAAGACGTGGTCCTCCAGCCGGCGGCGGCCCTCCTTGAAGCGCATGTTGTGCTGCTCGAGGAACTCCCGCCGGAACATCTTGTGCGGGGTGAGGCTGTCGATCAGAGGCGCGTTCTCCACCGTCGCGCGCGGCCGGTTGACCCGGAACAGTTCCTGGGGGACCGGGCGGCCGAGGCCCGCCATCTTTCCCACGACCACGTCGGCGCCGTTCGCCTTGCCGTAGTCGTACATCCGCTCCAGGGCCTCGTCGCCGAGCCAGTCGTCGTGGTCGGCGAACATGATGTACTCGCCCCGGGCGGCGTCGATGCCGGTGTTGCGGGGCTTGCCGGACCAGCCGGAGGACTCCTGGTGGATGACGTGGATGTGGGGGTGTTCGGCCGCCAGCCGGTCCAGCCGGGCGGGGGTCTCGTCGGTGGAGCCGTCGTCGACGAAGAAGACCTCGAACTCGTCGGGGGTGAGGCTCTGCCGCAGCAGGCCTGTGATGCAGTCCTCGACGTACTTGCCCGGGTTGTAGACCGCGATGACGACGCTGACCTTGACTGTCACGCCGGGTTCTCCTTCTCGTGGCCCCGGTGGATCTCCGGGAACGCCTCGGTGAGGGCCGCGCGCCAGTCGCGCAGCGGCTCGATGCCGGCCGCAGCGAAGCGCTCGTGGCCGAGCACGCTGTAGGCCGGGCGGGGGGCGGGGCGGACGAATGCCTCGCTGGTGGTGGGACGGACCCGGTCCGGGTCGGCGCCGAGCAGGCGGAAGATCTCCCGGGTGAAGCCGTACCAGGTGGTCTCGCCGGAGCCGGTGCCGTGGTAGACGCCCGCCGGGGCGGTACCGGCCAGCGCTCCGCGCCCCAGCTCGAGCAGCAGACCGGCGAGGTCGGCGCTCCAGGTGGGCTGGCCCCGCTGGTCGTCCACGACGTCCAGCGTCTCGTGCCGGCCCTCCAGGCGGAGCATGGTACGGACGAAGTTGGGACCGCCCGTGCCGTACAGCCAGGCGGTGCGGACGACGTAGCCGCTGTCCGGGAGGGCCTTCAGGACGGCCTGCTCGCCGGCGAGCTTGGTGCGGCCGTAGGCGCTGCGCGGGGCAGTGGGGGCGTCCTCGGCGTACGGCGTGGTGGCGTCGCCGCCGAAGACGTAGTCGGTGGAGACGTGGAGCAGGACGGCGCCGGTGCGGGCGCAGGCGTCGGCGAGGTGGGCCGGGCCGTCGCCGTTGATCGCGAGCGCCTCGGCCTCGCGGGTCTCGGCGTCGTCCACGGCGGTCCAGGCCGCGCAGTTGACGACCACGGCGGGCCGGTGGCGCTGAAGCGTCCGCTGTACGGCGTCGGCGTCCGTGAGGTCCAGCGCCGCCCGGTCGAGGGGGGTGACCTGCGCACCCGCCGCGGCCAGCCGGGCCAGCACGTCCTGGCCGAGCATGCCGCCCGCCCCGGTGACCAGCCAGCCGGCCGGAGCGTCGGCCTGTTCCTTCATCGGGTTCATCCCTCTTCTTGTCCTCTGTGCCGGATGGCGCGGGCCGCCGCGGGGGCCGGGGCGCGCGGATATGCCTGAGCGGGCCCGGGGCTCGTCCCGGGCCCGCAGGGGTGAAGGCGCGTCAGCTCAGCGCCGCCCGCTCCTTCAGCGGCTCCCACCAGTCGCGGTTGTCCCGGTACCACTGGACGGTTTCGGCAAGGCCCTCGCGGAATTCCTTGCGCGGCTCGTAGCCCAGCTCTTCGCGGATCTTCGTGCAGTCGACGGAGTAGCGGCGGTCGTGGCCCTTGCGGTCCTCGACGTACTCGACGCTGGTCTCCCAGTCGGCGCCGCACGCCTCCAGCAGCAGCCCGGTGAGTTGCTTGTTGGAGAGTTCGGTGCCGCCGCCGATGTTGTAGGCCTCGCCCGCCCGGCCCTTGGTGCGGACCAGTTCGATGCCCTGGACGTGGTCGTCGATGTGCAGCCAGTCGCGGACGTTGCCGCCGTCGCCGTACAGCGGGACCTTCTTGCCGTCGAGGAGGTTGGTGACGAAGAGCGGGATGACCTTCTCGGGGAAGTGGTGGTGCCCGTAGTTGTTGGAGCAGCGGGTGACGCGGACGTCCAGGCCGTGGGTGCGGTGGTAGGACAGCGCGATCAGGTCGCTGGATGCCTTCGCCGAGGAGTAGGGCGAGTTGGGCTGCAGCGGGTGGGTCTCGGGCCAGGAGCCCTCGTCGATCGAGCCGTAGACCTCGTCGGTGGAGATGTGCACGAAGGTCTTGATGCCGGCCCGGTGCGCGGCGTCGATGAGCGTGTGGGTGCCGACCACGTTCGTGCGGACGAACTCCGCGCCGCCGTCGATGGAGCGGTCGACATGCGACTCGGCGGCGAAGTGCACGACCTGGTCGTGCTCGGCCATCAGCTTGCCGACCGGCTCCGGGTCGCAGATGTCGCCCTGCACGAAGGCGAACCCCGGGTGCGCGCGCACCTCGTCGAGGTTGGCCGGGTTGCCCGCGTACGTCAGTTTGTCCAGGACGGTGATCGCGACATCACCGGGGCCCTGGGGGCCGAGCAGCGTACGGACGTAGTGCGAGCCGATGAAGCCGGCACCGCCGGTCACCAGGATCCGGGTCGGGCGGGCAGGTGAAGCTTGGGAGGAAGGGGCCGTCATGAGGAGATCTGCACCTTGCTGTGATCACCGAGCACGAGCCGGTGGGCCTTGGGGTTACGGGGAGCGGGCGTGACCTCGACATCGCGCCCGATGAGCGAGGCCTCCACCCGGCGCACGCCGGTCACGGACGAGCCCCGCAGAACGATGGAGTACTCGATTTCGCTGTCCTCGATCCGACAGCCCTCGGACACCGAGGTGAAAGGGCCGATGTACGCGTCGTTGACCACCGTACCCGCGCCGATGACCGCCGGCCCGACGATCCGGCTGCCGTTGACGCGCGCACCCTCCTCGATGCGCACCCGGCCGATGATCTCGCTGGCCTCGTCCACCACGCCCGCGTTGTGCGGCTCCAGGGACTCCAGGACGGACCGGTTGACCTCCAGCATGTCGGTGACGTTGCCGGTGTCCTTCCAGTACCCGGAGATCGTGGTGGAGCGGACGTCCCGCTTCTCGTCGATCAGCCACTGGATGGCGTGCGTGATCTCCAGCTCGCCGCGCCAGGAGGGCTCGATGGAGCGGACCGCCTCGTGTATGGCCGGGGTGAACAGGTAGACGCCGACGAGAGCCAGATCGCTCTTCGGCTGCTTCGGCTTCTCCTCCAGACCCACCACCCGGCCGTCGCCGCCGAGTTCGGCGACGCCGAAGGAGGTGGGGTTGGGGACCCTGGTCAGCAGGATCTGCGCGTCGGGCCGCTCGGTCCGGAACTCGTCCACCAGTCCGGTGATGCCACCGACGATGAAGTTGTCGCCGAGATACATGACGAAGTCGTCGTCACCGAGGAAGTCCTGGGCGATGAGCACGGCGTGCGCCAGCCCCAGGGGCGCCTCCTGGGGGATGTAGGTGACCTCGATCCCGAAGCGGGAGCCGTCCCCCACCGCCTCACGGATCTCGTCCGCGGTGTCGCCGACGATGATCCCGACCTCGCTGATCTTGGCTTCGGCGATCGCTTCCAGGCCGTAGAAGAGCACAGGCTTGTTGGCGACGGGCACCAGCTGTTTGGCCGAGGTGTGGGTGATTGGACGGAGACGGGTACCCGCTCCCCCGGAAAGCACGAGAGCCTTCACGTCTTACGCCCCAATACTCTGCTCACGCAGGGAATAAAGTCCCTGTTTGTCCAACTTTAGCGTTAATCTTAAGTCACATCATAACGGTGACTCAGGAACTTCGATTCACCCACCATTCACACATTCGATTCTTGCGTGACAACCAAGGGCCAGGATAAAAGTGATCCGCCCCCGGCAAGGCCGGGGGCGGATCACGTTCCTCGTACGGTTCGACGTCACTCCCCGTCGGTGGTGGTCGACACGGACGGGGGAGACTGCTGTTCGGCCGCCGCGGTCTTCTTCTTCGCCGTCGTCTTCTTCGCGGTCGTCTTCTTCGCGGTCGTCTTGGCGGCGGTCGCCTTGGTGGTCTTCGCCGCCTTCTTCGCCGTCGTCTTCTTGGCGGTGGCCTTGGTGGCCCCCGTCTTCTTCGTAGCCGCCTTCTTCGCCGTGGCCTTCTTGGCCACCGTGCGGGCGGTCTTCCTGGCCGGAGCCGCCACGTCGGCGGTTTCCCCGACGGACGCCTCCTCCGCGACGGACGCCTCCTCCGCGACGGCCCCTGCCTCGTCCGCCGTGGCCAACGGAACGACCACGACGGCCGCCTCCTCGGACGCGGTGGACACGGTGGGCTTGCGCACCGCGCGGCGGCGCGGGCGCGGCGGAGCGGCGGGATCGGCCACCGGCTCGGGCGACGCCGCCGGCTCGGCCGGGGACTGCTCGGCCACCGGTTCGGGCGTCGGTTCGGGCGTCGACGGCCCGGCCGTGGGCGCGGTCTCCGCGACCGTCACCACCGCGGCCTCGGCACCCGCCGGGGAACCGGCCGGCGCGGACACCTTGCGGGTGGCCCGACGGCGCGTACGGCCCTTGGGAGCGGCCTCCTCGGCGACGGGCGCCTCGACGGGGGCTTCGGCGGGGGCCTCGACGACCGGGTCCTCGGCGGCGGCCGGTGCGGCGTACGCCTCGGCGGCCGGCTCCGGCTGCACCGGACGCGCGGCTTCCTGCGCGGCCGTCGTGTCCTGGGCAGTCGGCGCCTGGTCCACAAGCTCCTCGGCGGTGGCCGCGCCCGTGGTCTCGACGGCGGCCGGCTCGCGACGGCGCTCCTCGCGCCTCGGCGCGCCCGCCGGGGCCGAGGCCCTTCGGCCGGCCCGGCGGCGGCCGCGTCCGCGGGTGGCCGCGGCCTCCGCCTCGGCGGCGCTGCTGTACAGCTCCTCGTCGGGGATGTACTCGGGCGCCGGGAGCGCGACCGGCTGGGCCGTCTCGGCGGCGACCTCGGCCTCCGACTCCTCTTCCGCCTCCTGCTCCGCCGTCGTGACGACGTCGGCCTCGTGCTCGTGGATGTGCTCCCCGGCCCCGGCCCGCGCCCGCTTCCTGCGCTTGCCGCCGCCTCCGGTGGAGGTGGGCTGGTCCAGGTGGACGAGGACACCGCGTCCGTTGCAGTGGACGCAGGTCTCCGAGAACGACTCCAGCAGACCCTGGCCGACCCGCTTACGGGTCATCTGCACCAGGCCCAGCGAGGTCACCTCGGCGACCTGGTGCTTCGTACGGTCCCGGCCCAGGCACTCCAGCAGGCGCCGCAGCACCAGGTCCCGGTTGGACTCCAGCACCATGTCGATGAAGTCGATGACGATGATGCCGCCGAGGTCGCGCAGCCGCAGCTGGCGCACGATCTCCTCGGCCGCCTCCAGGTTGTTCCTGGTGACCGTCTCCTCGAGGTTGCCGCCCTGGCCGGTGAACTTGCCGGTGTTGACGTCGACGACGACCATCGCCTCGGTCCGGTCGATCACCAGCGAACCGCCGCTGGGCAGCCAGACCTTGCGGTCCAGGGCCTTGGCGAGCTGCTCGTCGATCCGGTACGTGGCGAAGACGTCGACCTCGCTGGTCCACTTCTGCAGCCGGTCGGCCAGGTCGGGCGCGACGTGCGCGACGTACCCGTGGACGGTCTCCCAGGCCTCGTCACCGCTGACGATGACCTTGGTGAAGTCCTCGTTGAAGATGTCCCGCACGACCCGGACGGTCATGTCCGGCTCGCCGTACAGCAGCGTCGGCGCGTTCGAGCTGCCGCCGCTCCTGGACTTCCTCTTGATGTCCTCCCACTGCGCCTGCAGCCGCTCGACGTCACGGCGCAGCTCGTCCTCGCTCGCGCCCTCGGCGGCGGTGCGCACGATGACGCCCGCGTCCTCGGGGACGACCTTCTTGAGGATGGTCTTCAGCCGGGCACGCTCGGTGTCGGGCAGCTTGCGGCTGATGCCGGTCATCGAGCCCTCGGGGACGTACACGAGGTAGCGGCCCGGGAGGGAGACCTGACTGGTCAGACGGGCACCCTTGTGCCCGATCGGGTCCTTCGTCACCTGGGCGAGGACCGGCTGGCCCGACTTCAGCGCGGCCTCGATCCGGCGCGGGCCGTTGGCCATGCCCAGCGCCTCGAAGTTGACCTCACCGGCGTAGAGCACGGCGTTGCGGCCCTTGCCGATGTCGATGAAGGCCGCCTCCATCGACGGCAGCACGTTCTGCACCTTGCCGAGGTACACGTTGCCGACGTACGAGGTGGCCTGCTCCTTGTTGACGTAGTGCTCGACGAGCACGCCGTCCTCCAGGACGCCGATCTGCGTACGGTCGCCGTACTGCCGGACCACCATGACGCGCTCGACGGCCTCGCGGCGGGCCAGGAACTCGGCCTCGGTGATGATCGGGACGCGTCGGCGGCCCTGCTCACGGCCTTCCCGGCGGCGCTGCTTCTTCGCCTCCAGGCGGGTGGAGCCCTTGATGGACTGCACCTCGTCCGACGGCTCGGAGGCCTTGCGCGGCTCGCGGACCTTGACGACGGTGCGCTCGGGGTCGTCGGTGGAGGCCTCGGCCTCGGCCTCGCCACCGCCGTCCCCGGCCCGCCGGCGTCGGCGACGACGGCGCCGGCTGCTGCTGGAGCCGCCCGCGGCGTCCGGGTCGTCACGGTCCTCGGCCGGCTCCTCGCCGTCGTCGGCGTCCTCGGCGGACCCGTCTGCGGTGTCCTCGTCGTCCTGCTCGGTGTCGTCCCCGGGCTCGCCGCCCTCGGCGTCTGCCTCGGCGGACTCGCCGCGCCTGCGGCGACGGCCGCCCCGGCGACGGCGACGGCGGGAACCGGCGCCCTCGTTCTCGTCCTGGTCGTCGTCCGCGTGGTCCTCGGCCTGCTCGTCGGCGTCGGCGTCCTCGTCCGCCTCCTCGTCGGCGCGGGTGTCGGGAGCGGACTCGGTACGGGTGCTGCCGGCTCCGGCGGAAGCGGCCTGGGCGGCCGGTGCCGCGTCGGTCTCGTCCGCGGCGCCCCGGCGACGGCGACGGCGCCGGGGGGCGGCGGGCTCCTCCACAAGCTCCTCGGTCACCTCGGTCACCTGGGGCTCATCGGGCTCCGCCGGGCCGACGGCCTCGGCGGCCGCTTCGGCGGCGGCCCGCTCCGGGGTCTGGAACTGGGGCTCGGTGAACACGGGAGCCCGGAAGACGGCGACCGCGGGACGCGCGGGACGCTTCGACGGCTCGGCCTCGGCGGCCCTGGCGGACCCTGCGGCGGGCCGGGCGGGCTCGGCGAATCCGGCGGCGGCCTTGCGGACCGCACGGCGACGGCGGCGCGGAGCGGCCTCGTCCGCGGCGGGCGCCTCGGGGGTCTCGGACGTCGTGGAGGTCTCGGGGGACGTGGGGGTCTCCCCGGTGGTCTCGGTCACGGGAGCCTTCGCCTCCTCGGCGGGGGAGGCGGCGGCTTCGGCGGACGGAGCGGTCTGCGCCGTCTCGGCGGTCACGGGGGCGGAGGCACGACGCGAGGCGCGACGCCGGGTACGACGGGGAGCCTCGTCGTCGGCGACGGCGGCCTCGGCGGTGTCCGCGAGGGGGGCGGTGTCCGAAACGGCCGCGGCGTCGGCGGCCTGCGGGCCGTCCGCGCTCACGGCGCTCTCGGCGCCCGCGGTGGCCTGTGCCGCTTCGGTGGCCCCGGCGACGGGGGCCGCCGGCGAGGTCACGCGGCGCGTGGCACGACGGCGCGCCCGCGGCGGAGCCGCATCCGCGGCCGGAGCGGCCGGCTCGGCGTCCGCGACGGGCTCGACGGGCTCGACGGGCTCGACGGCCGGAGCGTCCGGCACGGCCGGGGTCTCGGTCGCCGGTACGACGGTCTCGGCGGCCTGCGCCGCCTCCGGCGCGCCCGCGGACGAGGCCGGGCGGCGCGCGACCCGTCGGCGCCTGCGCGGAGCGGCGTCGTCCGCGTCGGCCGGGGCCTCGGCCTGGGCCGCCACCGGCTCAGGTGCCGCGGCCGTCTCGCTCCCGGTGCCTTCCGCGGCCTCGGGCTCGTCGTTCTCCACGAACGGATCGGAGGACCGGGCGGACTCGGCGGCCGGTATGGCCGGGGCGGCCTCCGGGTCCGTCGTGCCGGGGGCCGCCACGGGCGGGCCGGCCGGCCGGGACGCGGCCCGGCGCCGACGGCGCGGCGGCAGGGTGTCGCTGGGGCTGTTCGGTTCGGAGCCCTCTGTGGGCTCGGTCGGTTCGAGCATGCGGGGGTTTCTCCCGTCAGGCTCCCGGGCGCCGCACCTGGTCCGGCGATGCCGGTGACGTCCGCGGTTCGCGCGAAGCGCGGTTACCGCCGTCCGGGGCGCGGGCGCCGCACGGGAGCTCTCTGTGTCCTGTCTCGCCGGTTCCGTACACCGAATGCGCACGGCCTGGCGAAAGTCTTGTGGTGGGGTGCGCTGCCCGACCCGGGTGGCTCCCGAGGTACGAGGGCGGCGCTACGACGTTTGTCCCTACGCGGGACCTTCCCTACGCCGGCACCGTCGCGGTGGCAGTGGCACCGGCCGGTTGCGGCTCGGTCGCTGCTGCCTCGCGGTCGGGCGCGAGCGGGTCGGTCACCGTGCCGGTCTCTTCATCGAGCAGCCCCTGCGCCAGCCTGGTCACCGCTGCGGGGACCGGCGGCGCCAGATCGGCCACGGCGCGGAGACCGGACAGGACGTCGTCGGGTCGAACGGCAGGCGTCACGTGCCGAACAACCAGCCGCAGTATCGCACAGGGCCGGCCGGTCGGCCTATCGGCCGGCGAAGAGGGCGTCTCCACGCTCTCCAGATCCACGACCGCGGAGCGGGCGTCGAACGTACGGACGCCGTTCTTCGTCCGGCGCTGCACCTCGACGGTCCCGGCCGCGTTGAAGGCGTCCACCGCTCGGCGGGCCTCCTCGGCGTCGACATCGTCCAGCCGCAGCTCCCACACCGAAGCCGTGAGCCGGTCGGCGAGCCCCGAGGTGCGGGCCTCGGCCGCCTCCACGATGTCGAGGCCCGGGGGCAGCGACTCGTCGAGGAGCGTTCTGAGCAGTTCCGGGTCGCGCTCCCGGGTGAGTGCGATCTCGAGGTACTCCGCCTCACTGCCCGTGCCGGTGGGTGCGGCATTGGCGTACGACACCTTCGGGTGCGGCGTGAACCCCGCCGAGTACGCCATCGGCACCTCGGCACGGCGCAGCGCGCGCTCGAAGGCACGCTGGAAGTCACGGTGGCTGGTGAACCGGAGGCGGCCGCGCTTGGTGTAACGCAGTCGGATGCGCTGCACCGCGGGTGCGGGCGGCGGGCCTTCGGGCTGTCGCTTGCCCAGTGTCGTTCAGTCCTTCGTGAGTGCGGTCGTACTGCTACCAAGAGTACGCGTGTCACCGCCGATAGGTTCCCGCCGGTTCTCGACCGGTGCCGGCCGCTGCTCCCCGACGAGCATCCGGCGGAGGTCGGCGCGCGTCTGCCGCAGCGTCGCGCGGGCGGAGGCGAGGGACTGCCGTACGGCCCGCCCCACGGCACGGCCCGCCGCGGCGGCGGGCCGCAGCACCACGTCCCGCACCACATGCCCCACCGGTGTCAGTACGCGTGCGTACACCCAGCGCGCCGGTTCCACGACGGTCCACCGGAAGAGGGCCCCCACGAACCGCCCCACCGCGAGCGAGATGTACCCGGTGACCCGCCAGGCGTGTCCGAGGGCGTTCCAGATCTCCCGCGCGACGACGGCGAGCACCCGCCCGACCGGCGCCAGAACCCAGCGCCACACGGCGAGCAGGGGCAGCACAAGCAGGATCCGGGTGATCCAGTACAGGCCCGTGCCGATACCGGTGACGAGCATGCCCCCCAGCCGCGCCAGCCCCTTCGCGCACCGGGCGACGGCCCGCCCGACGGGCGTGAGCACCCACCTGTACAACCAGGCACAGGGCACGACGACCAGATACCGCGCGAGCCGGGCGAGGGCCGCGAACGCCCCGAGCCCGATCGCGGCGCAGACGGCCGCGGCCCCGCGCAGCACCCACATCACGCCGTGCCCGAAGGGCGTCAGCACGCGCGCGTACAGCCACACCAGCGCGTTCCCGAGCGGCACCAGCACGTACCGGTACAGCCACCCGGCGGGCACGACGACCACCAGGTTCCCGAGCCACGCGAGCGCGCTGCCGAGCGGCACCAGGACGTACCGCCACAGCCCGGCCAGCGGCCACACGAACACCGCGCGCCCGATCCACAGCAGCGCCCGCCCGAGCGGACGGAACACGGTGCGGCCCAGCCACCGCGCGGCGACGGCACACGCGTCCCACACCAGCCGCACCGGCAGGACCACGAGGAACACGACGGTCCGCACCGGCAGGCGGATCGCCACGACCAGACATCCCTCACCCGCCGCCTCCGGCTGCCGCCGCGGAGGCCGCGGTACGGGCGGTGTCGGTCTCTCGGCGTCCGGCTTCTCCAGGTCCATGCAGAGGTAGACGCCCCGGCAGGCCGTTCGGATGCACCGGCACCGGGCCGACGCGTCCCCCTCCCCGCATCGCACGCCCGCGAATCTACAGTGCTGCAGAAATCAGCTCTGGAGTGTCACCGCCACGCGAACCCGCCGGTCCGTGACGTGGGCCTGCGCGCCCGCATCGCCATCGCCATCGCCAGAAGGGCGTCGGACGACCTCGAAGCCGTCCCCCCGCCCCTCGTCGCCGCCCGTCCGCCCGGGCCGGCACCAGTACAGACACCGGTACCGGCGTCCGACCCCGCGCGGCCGCAACACCGCATCACCACCGCGGGCCGCGAACGCCGGCGGACCCACCCCGATGTTCGGGAGTGGGCCCACCGGATGTCTCGTGGACGACGGCTCAGGACGTCGCCCCACTGGGAGCCGACGCCGCGTTCTTGACCGTCAGCGGAAGCAACTTCTTACCAGTCGGTCCGATTTGAATACTGGTGTCGAGCTGAGGGCACACGCCGCAGTCGAAGCACGGGGTCCAACGGCAGTCCTCGACCTCTGTTTCGTCGAGGGCGTCCTGCCAGTCCTCCCAGAGCCAGTCCTTGTCGAGGCCGGAGTCGAGGTGGTCCCAGGGGAGGACCTCCTCGTAGGTGCGTTCGCGGGTGGTGTACCAGTCGACGTCCACACCGAACTGCGCGAGGGACTTGTCGGCGCAGCGCATCCAGCGGTCGTAGGAGAAGTGCTCGCGCCAGCCGTCGAAGCGGCCGCCGTCCTCGTAGACCGCGCGGATGACCGCGCCGACGCGGCGGTCGCCGCGGGAGAGCAGGCCCTCGATGATGCCGGGCTTGCCGTCGTGGTAGCGGAAGCCGATGGAGCGGCCGTACTTCTTGTCGCCGCGGATCTTGTCGCGCAGCTTGGTCAGGCGGGCGTCCGTCTCCTCGGCCGACAGCTGCGGGGCCCACTGGAAGGGGGTGTGCGGCTTGGGGACGAAGCCGCCGATGGAGACGGTGCAGCGGATGTCGCCCGAGCCGGAGACCTCGCGGCCCTTCTGGATGACGTTCATCGCCATGTCGGCGATCTGGAGGACGTCGTCGTCGGTCTCGGTGGGCAGACCGCACATGAAGTAGAGCTTCACCTGGCGCCAGCCGTTGCCGTAGGCCGTGGCGACGGTCCTGATCAGGTCGTCCTCGGAGACCATCTTGTTGATGACCTTGCGCATGCGCTCCGAGCCGCCCTCGGGGGCGAAGGTCAGGCCGGAGCGGCGGCCGTTGCGGGTCAGCTCGTTGGCCAGGTCGACGTTGAAGGCGTCGACGCGGGTGGAGGGCAGCGAGAGGCCGACCCTGTCCTCTTCGTAGCGGTCGGCGAGGCCCTTGGCGATGTCGCCGATCTCCGAGTGGTCGGCGGAGGAGAGGGAGAGGAGACCGACCTCTTCGAAGCCGGTCGCACGAAGTCCCTTCTCGACCATGTCGCCGATGCCGGTGATGGAGCGCTCGCGCACCGGGCGGGTGATCATGCCGGCCTGGCAGAAGCGGCAGCCGCGGGTGCAGCCGCGGAAGATCTCCACCGACATGCGTTCGTGGACCGTCTCGGCGAGCGGGACGAGGGGCTGCTTGGGGTAGGGCCACTCGTCGAGGTCCATGACCGTGTGCTTGGAGACGCGCCACGGCACGCCCGACCTGTTCGGTACGACGCGGGCGATCCGGCCGTCGGGGAGGTATTCGACGTCGTAGAAGCCGGGGACGTACACGCCGCCGGTCCTGGCCAGGCGGAAGAGGAGCTCCTCGCGGCCGCCGGGGCGGCCCTCCTCCTTCCAGGCCCGGATGATCCGGGTGACCTCGAGGACGGCCTGCTCGCCGTCGCCGATGACGGCGCAGTCGATGAAGTCGGCGATCGGCTCGGGGTTGAACGCGGCGTGGCCGCCGGCCATGACGATCGGGTCGTCCGGGCCGCGGTCCCCGGCCTCGAGCGGGATGCCGGCGAGGTCCAGGGCGGCGAACATGTTGGTGTAGCCGAGCTCGGTGGAGAAGCTCAGGCCGAACACGTCGAAGGCCTTGACCGGGCGGTGGCTGTCGACCGTGAACTGGGGGACGTGGTGCTCGCGCATCAGCTCCTCCAGGTCCGGCCAGACACTGTAGGTGCGCTCGGCGAGGACGCCGTCCTGCTCGTTGAGCACCTCGTAGAGGATCATGACGCCCTGGTTGGGGAGTCCGACCTCGTACGCGTCGGGGTACATGAGCGCCCAGCGGACGTCACAGCTGTCCCAAGGCTTGACCGTGGAGTTGAGCTCTCCGCCGACGTACTGGATCGGCTTCTGCACATGCGGGAGCAGAGCTTCGAGCTGCGGAAACACAGACTCAGCGGCCTCGGCGGCTTCGGCAGGCATCTCGGGAACCTTTGTGTGCGGGCAGGGGGGACCATCCAGCCTAACCCGGCCGGGGAGGTCCCCCGCACGGCCCGCGGCGGACCCTGCGTCAGAAGGCGGTGCCGTTCCTGATCCGCGTCCAGGTTTCCGGGAGGGCCGCCTCGACGATCTCCGCGCGGCGTTCCTCGTGTCCGTGGAGCAGGCCGTAGGTGAAGGCGCTCTCCCCCGCCGCGTGGGCGACGGCGGACAGTTCGCGCAGGGTCTGGCGGGCCATGACGCTGTCCTGGTGGTCGCCGAGCAGGCTCTGGAGCGTCTTCATGTCCTTGACCAGGTCCCTGGCGGGACCCTTGAGGGCCGGGGCGGCGGCCTCGGCGGCGTAGCGGGTGCGCTTGGTCTTCTTGCGGGCTTCGTGCACGGCGACGTCGCGGTCGTGGCCGGGCGGCAGGTCCAGTGCCCGGACGACGAGGCCGGCCACCTTGGCGAGGTCCTCGCTCACGGCCTTGGCGAGCACCTTCCCGGGGTCGCGGGCGGCCTTCTTCCGCAGGGGCGGGTCGGCCAGCAGGGCGTCGAGGGTGTCGAGCAGGGAGAGGTAGCGGCGGGAGTCGAGGATGGCGGTGACCTCGCTGTGGGCTCCGCGGTGGCCGGCCTCGGACCAGGAGGCCAGCCGTTCGCGGACGGGGCCGAGGACGAGGGTGTCGGGCAGTTCGCCCAGGGCCGAGGTCAGGCGCTCGGCGAGTACCTCCTGGTCGCGGTCCAGGCCGAGTTCGGCGGCCAGCCACTTCAGGTCGACGCCGATCGGATCGGTGGTCTCCCGGTCCAGGACGGAGCGGAAGGAGCGGAAGGTGCTGCGCAGGCGGCGGGTGGCGACCCGCATGCGGTGCACGGAGTCGGGTACGTCCTGGCGTACGGCGGGGTCGAGATCGACGAGGGCGTCCCGCTGGGCGCGGACGTAGGCGAGGACGTGGTCGCCGGCGTCGACGGGTTTCCCGACCGGGCGGCTGCGGTGCCTGCGCTTCGGTGCCGCGGCCGGGGCGGGTGCGGGAGCGGGGGCGGCTTCCTCGGGAAGGCCGGCCGGAGGTGCGGTCTCGGCGAGGGCGCGGGCCAGTTTGGAGGCGGCCTTCGACGGGCGTACGCCCGCCTTGCGGAGCCGTTTGCCGACCTTGTCGAGGAAGGCGGGGTCGCCGTCGTCGGCGAGTTCGACCTCGATCTCGGTCCACTGGGCGGTGCCGCCGTGGCCGGTGAGGCGTTCGGCGCGCACCGTGTCGACGCTGATCTCGGCGAGGAGCCGGCCTGCGGCGTCGAGGAGGTGGCGCAGGTCCCGGTCGGAGCGCAGCCGGACCACGGGCTTCAGTTCGGTGTCGCGGACGCGGGAGCGGACGAGCCGGGCGAGGCTCTCCGGGAGGGTGTCGGAGAGCGGGGCGCGGATCTCGTCGCGCACGCCGGGGGCGACGGGGAACTTCAGGTGCCAGCCGGCGTCGGAGCCGCCGGTTCGTCTGCGCAGGGTGAGGGAGGCGGCGGCGAGGCGCTCGTCGGCGGTGTCGTAGTAGGTGGCGTCGAGGTGGGTCACACCCCGGTCGACGACGGACTCGACGCCGGGGACGCCGGTCAGGTCGGGGAGCTCACTGTCTCCGGACTCGTACTTGCGCTCGATTTCACGTTTTGTGTCCGCCATGACCCGAATCTACTCGTCGCCGATGATTGCACCGACCGGTTTCCCCGGTCGGTGCCGGGGAAACCAGGTCGGACGAGGAGGCCTGACGGTCGGGCCCGCCGGACCGGGCTACGCGGACAGCGGGCGTTGCAGTCTGATCGACTGCAGGAGGCCCACGGCCAGCCACACCGCGAACATCGACGAGCCGCCGTAGGACACGAACGGCAGGGGCAGACCGGTGACCGGCATGATGCCGAGGGTCATCCCGATGTTCTCGAAGGCCTGGAAGGCGAACCAGGCGACGATGCCGGCGGCGACGATGGTGCCGTACAGGTCGGTGGTGTCGCGGGCGATGCGGCAGGCGCGCCACAGGATGATGCCGAGCAGGACGATGATGAGTCCGCCGCCGACGAAGCCGAGTTCCTCCCCGGCGACGGTGAAGACGAAGTCGGTCTGCTGCTCGGGCACGAACTGGCCGGTGGTCTGCGAGCCCTCGAAGAGGCCGGAGCCGGTGAGACCGCCGGAGCCGATGGCGATGCGGGCCTGGTTGGTGTTGTAGCCGACGCCGGCGGGGTCGAGCTCGGGATTGGCGAAGGCGGCGAAGCGGTTGATCTGGTACTCGTCGAGCACCCCGAGCTGCCAGACGGTGATCGCGCCGGCCGCGCCGGCGCCGATCAGGCCGAGGACCCACCGGTTGGAGGCTCCGGAGGCGAGCAGGACGCCGAGCACGATGACGACCATGACCATGACCGACCCGAGGTCGGGCATCAGCATCACGATCGCCATGGGGACGGCGGCCAGTCCGAGTGCCTGCAGGACCGTGCGGTGGTCGGGGTAGGGCTTGTCGCCCGCGTCGACCCGGGCGGCGAGGAGCATCGCCATGCCCAGGATGATCGTGAGTTTCACGAACTCGGACGGCTGGATCGAGAAGCCGCCGCCGAGCTGGATCCAGGAGTGGGCGCCGTTGATGGTGGAGCCCAGCGGGGTGAGCACCAGCAGGATCAGCAGCACCGAGGCGCCGTAGAGGACCGGCACGGCGGTGCGCAGGGCGCGGTGGCCGAGCCAGAGCATGGCGATCATCAGGGCCAGGCCGATGCCGGTGTTCAGCCAGTGCCGGACCAGGAAGTAGTACGGGTCGCCCTGGTTGATGTCGGTGCGGTTGCGGGTCGCCGAGTAGACCAGGAGGGAGCCGAGCAGCGACAGGGTGATCGCCGACAGCAGTATCGGCCAGTCGAGGCGCCGGGCCGGGGAGTCGCGGGCGAGGAGCCGCGTCCAGCCGGCCCGCTCGGGTCCGTATCCGGAGACGTGGAAGCTGTTGACTCCGCCGGTCATGGCGCCGACCTCCGGCCTGCCGCGCGGCGTGCCCGTGCGCCGCCCCGCCGTGCGCCGCCCCGTCCTGCTTCGCCCCGTCGTGCGTCGCGGCGGCGGGTGTCGCGGTTGGCGGGCGGGGGTGTGGTCGTGGTCGCGCCCTGCTCCTGGGACCCGCCGTCGGGCGCCTGCTCGCCCTCCGCGGCGGCCCGCTGCTCCTTGGCCGGGTCCTTGGAGACCTTCGGGGAGACGATGGTGCCGTCCGTCCTGACCTCGGGCAGTGTCTTCTGCGGGGTGGGCAGCAGTGCCTTCTTCCGGTCGATGTCGCCGTCCGGGGAGACGCCGTACAGCGCGTTGTAGATGTTGCGCACGGCGGGGCCCGAGGCGCCGGAGCCGGTACCACCCTGGGAGATCGTCATGACGATCGAGTAGTCCTTGGTGTAGGTGGCGAACCAGGAGGTGGTCTGCTTGCCGTAGACCTCCGCGGTGCCGGTCTTGGCGTGCATCGGGATCTCGTCCTGCGGCCAGCCGCCGAACCGCCAGGCGGCCGTACCGCGGGTGGCGACTCCCTCGAGGGCGGCGTCTATTTCGGCGAGGGTCTTCTTGGTGACCGGCAGCTTGCTCTGCGCCTCGGGCTCGATCTCCGTGACCTTCTTGCCGTCGGGGCTGATGACGGCCTTGCCGACGGTGGGCCGGTGGAGCGTGCCGCCGTTGGAGAGCGCCGCGTAGACGGAGGCCATCTGGATGGGGGTGACGAGGGTGTCGCCCTGGCCGATGGAGTAGTTGACGGAGTCACCGGCGCGCAGGCGGTTGCCTTCGAGGCAGTTCTCGTAGGCGATCTGCTCGACGTAGCTGCCGTCCTTCTTGCCGGACTTGCACCAGGCGTCCTTGTTGGCCTCCCAGTAGTCGAGCTTCCACTGGCGGTCGGGGATCCGGCCGGTGACCTCGTTGGGCAGGTCGATGCCGGTCAGCTCGCCGAGGCCGAACTGGTGGGAGGTCTTGTAGAACCAGTCCTCGGCGTTCTTCTTGGGCTTGTTGCCGCCGTCGCGCTTCCACTCCTCGTGGGCGAGGCGGTAGAAGACGGTGTCGCAGGAGACCTCGAGGGCACGGCCGAGGCTGATCTGGCCGTGGTTCTGGGACTCGAAGTTCTTGAAGACCTGGCCGCCGATGGAGTACGAGCTGGAGCACTCGTAGGGCCCGTCGAAGGAGTACCCGGCGTTGACGGCGGCGGCGGTCGGGACGACCTTGAAGATGGAGCCGGGTGCCGACACGCCCTGGATGGCGCGGTTGAGCAGCGGGTAGTTGGAGTCCTTGCCGGTCAGGCCCGCGTAGTCCTTGCCGGAGATGCCGCCGACCCAGGCGTTCGGGTCGTAGCTCGGGTTGGAGGCCATGGCGACGACCCGGCCGGTCTTGGCCTCCATGACGACGACGGCACCGGAGTCGGCCTCGTAGAGGCGGTTGGTGTTGCGGTCCATCTCCTTGCGGGCGGCCTTCATCGCCTCGTTCAGCTCGTACTCCGCCACCCGCTGCACTCGCGCGTCGATGCTGGTGACGAGGTTGGCGCCGGGTTCGGCGGGATCGGCCTGGGCCTCGCCGATGACGCGGCCGAGGTTGTCGACCTCGTAGCGGGTGACGCCGGCCTTGCCGCGCAGCTCCTTGTCGTACTGGCGCTCGAGGCCGGAACGGCCGACCTGGTCGGAGCGCAGGTACGGCGAGTCGGTGTCCTGCGCCTTCTGGAGTTCCTCGTCGGTGACGGGCGAGAGGTAGCCGAGGACCTGGGCGGTGTTGGCCTGCCCGGGGGCCGCGTACCGGCGTACGGCCTGGGGTTCGGCGGTGATGCCGGGGAAGTCCTCGGCGCGCTCGCGGATCTGCAGGGCCTGCTTGGCGGTGGCCTCGTCGGTGATGGGGATGGGCTGGTACGGCGAGCCGTTCCAGCAGGGCTGGGGGGTCTCGGCGTCGCACAGCCGGACCTTCTCCGTGACGTCCTTGGCGGGCATGCCGAGGACACCGGCGAGCTTGGTGAGGACCGCCTTGCCGTCGTCGCGCATCTTCAACAGCTCGGTGCGGGAGGCGGAGACGACCAGCCGGGTCTCGTTGTCGGCGAGGGCCACCCCGCGGGCGTCCAGGATGGAGCCGCGGACCGCGGGCTGGACGACCTGCTGGACGTGGTTGCCGGAGGCCTCCTTGGCGTACTCGGCGCCTTCGCGGATCTGGAGGTACCACAGGCGCCCGCCGAGGGTGCCGAGGAGGGAGAGGACGAGGACCTGAATGACGACGAGCCGGATCTGCACCCGTGTACTGCGCCCGGTCTCGGGGATATTACTCATGGGCGCAGCCCATTCCGTTGGGGGGTGGTGGTGGGAGACGGATGGGCGTTGGTCACGCGGTTTCCTCCCCCTCGGTGAGGTGGTGCGGGGTCACAGGCGCTTGACCCCCTTGATGCGGCCGGCCCGCGCCACCCGTGCCCGCGCCGCCTTCACGCGAAGGCCCCGCTGGGCGCCGATGCGCAGCCCGGTGCCGCCGGAGCTCCAGCCGGAGGCGACGTCGCCGGACTTGGCGGAGCTGGTCTCGGCGAGCGGATCGTTCTCGGCCCGGCGGGCCAGGGCCATGACGCCGGGGACGACGAACGGGGCGAGCAGCAGGTCGTACAGGGCGGCGCTGAAGAGCAGTCCGCCGAGGCCGACATGGCGGGCGGCGGTGTCACCGACGAGGGCGCCGACGCCGGCGTAGAGCAGGGTGGAGCCGACCGCGGCGGCGACCACCACGGTCATGGGGCCGGTCGCCGACCTCACCTGGCCGGACTCGGGCTTGACCAGTCCGGCGAGGTAGCCGATGACGCACAGCACGAGGGCGTAGCGGCCGACGGCGTGGTCGGCGGGCGGTGCGAGGTCGGCGAGGAGGCCCGCACCGAAGCCGATGAGGGAGCCGCCGACATGGCCGTAGACCAGGGCGAGGCCGAGGACGGTGAGGAGGAGCAGGTCGGGGACGGCGCCCGGGAGGTGGAGGCGGGCGAGGACGCTCACCTGGATCACCAGGGCGACGACGATCAGTGAGCTGGAGAGCAGGATCCGGTTGACGCGCATGGGTGACAGCTCCTACTGCTCTTGCTGGTACTGGCCGTCGGCGGGGGCGGACGGGGTGACGGTCACCGTGACGGTCGGGGTGGGTACCGGCTTCGGCTTCTTCGGCAGCACCGTGTCGCGCGGGTCCTTCGCGGGGGCCTGGACGACGACGCCGACGATGTCGAGCTTGGTGAAGCTGACGAACGGCGTGACGTAGAGGGTGCGGGTGAGGTCACCGCCGGAGGGGTCGACCCGGGAGACGGTGCCGACGGGGACGCCGGGCACGAACGGCTTGTCGGCCTGGGAGCCGAAGGTGACCAGCCGGTCGCCCTTCTTGATCTCGGCCTTGCCGTTGAGGAGTTCGACGCGCAGGGGTTGGTCGCCCTGGCCGGAGGCGAAGCCGAGTTCGTCACCGGCCTCCATGCGGGTGCCGACGGTGAAGTCGGGGTCGTTGGCGAGCAGCACGGTGGCGGTGTGCGGGCCGACGGTGGTGACCCGGCCGACGAGTCCGTCGCCGTTGAGGACGGTCATGTCGCGCTCGATGCCGTCGTTCGCGCCGACGTCGATGGTGATCGTCCAGGAGAAGCCCTGGGCCGCTCCTATGGCGATGACCTGGGCGCCCTTGATGCCGTACTGGCCCTGGCCGGCGACCTTCAGCATCGTGTCGAGCTGCTTGGCTCTGCTGCGGTTGCGGTCGTCGCTGCCGAGTTCGGCCTTGAGCGTGGCGTTCTCCCGCTCGAGTTCGGCGAGCCGGTCGTGCCGGTCGCCGGAGTCACGGACCGCGGCGACCGCGTTGCCGATCGGGTCGACCGCGCCGGACACTCCGTTCTCGATCGGGCCGAAGACCGTGGCCGCGGCCTGTCGGGCACCGTCGACCGGTGAATCCTCTCCGCCGCGGATGTCCACCGTGATCAGTGCGAAAGCGGTGGTGATCAGCAGCACCAGGAGCAGCCGGCTCTCTCGTGTGTCCCTCACGTGCGGCGGCCGTGCCTTCCTCGTCGAAACGGGTAGCGAGAACGGAAGTCGTCAGGTCTTCGGAAGTCTTCGGGAACGGTCGGAAAGTATGGGTGGAACTGGTGTCTTCATATCAACGATCCGCCGTACGGGAGGAGATCGTCCCGTACGGCGGAATCGAAGAGGTGTGTCATCTGCGCGGCTGGGCGTCCAGCACCTGCTGGAGTGCCTCGAACTCCTCGACGCACTTTCCGGAACCGAGCGCCACGCTGTCCAGCGGGTCCTCGGCGATGTGGATGGGCATGCCCGTCTCCTGGCGCAGCCGCTCGTCCAGACCGCGCAGCAGGGCGCCGCCACCGGTCAGCACGATGCCCCGGTCCATGATGTCGCCGGACAGTTCCGGCGGGCATTTGTCGAGGGTGGTCTTGACGGCGTCCACGATCGCGTTGACGGGCTCCTCGATCGCCTTGCGGACTTCGCCGGCGGAGATGACCACGGTCTTGGGCAGCCCGGAGACAAGGTCCCGGCCGCGGATCTCGGTGTGTTCGTCGGAGTCCAGGTCGTACGCCGAACCGATCGTGATCTTGATCTGCTCGGCCGAGCGCTCACCCAGCAGAAGGGAGTACTCCTTCTTGATGTACTGGATGATCGCGTTGTCCAGCTCGTCGCCCGCGACCCGGATGGACTGGGCGGTGACGATGCCGCCGAGGGAGATGACCGCGACCTCCGTGGTGCCGCCGCCGATGTCCACCACCATGTTGCCCGTGGCCTCGTGGACCGGCAGGCCGGAGCCGATGGCCGCGGCCATGGGCTCCTCGATGATGTGCACCTGGCGGGCGCCGGCCTGGGACGACGCCTCGATGACGGCACGGCGCTCCACACCTGTGATGCCCGAGGGGACACAGACGACGACCCGCGGACGGGCCAGATACCGCCGCTTGTGGATCTTCAGGATGAAGTAGCGGAGCATCCGCTCGGTGATCTCGAAGTCGGCGATGACGCCGTCCTTCAGGGGGCGGACGGCAACGATGTTGCCGGGGGTGCGCCCGATCATCTTCTTCGCTTCGGACCCGACCGCGAGGATGCCACCGGTATTGGTGTTGATCGCCACGACGGACGGCTCATTGAGTACGATCCCGCGGCCTCTGACGTACACCAGCGTGTTGGCGGTCCCGAGGTCGACAGCCATGTCACGGCCGATGAACGACATTGAGTTCCCCATGAGGATTCGTCTGGCCTTCCCACTGGCTTTTGAGGGCTTTTCAGGTAGGCGAGGTGGGTGCGGTGACGCGAAGGCTTCCATCGTAGACGCGCCTTCGCGAACACGGCGCGAGGGTCTTCGCCATTGTCATCGGATGGCGGATCCCGTTGCTTGTGGAGACGGGCCATCGGGGGCATTCGTTCCCCCGAACGCCGCTCGTACGTCGAAAAGGTCTGGGGGCAAAGCCCCCAGACCGTCGCCAGGCGTCCGAAACCGCAGCCCACGGCCGCTACGTGATTGTTATGCGCGACCTTGGCGGGTGATCGTCGTGTGCGGTCCTCGCGCCCCTCGTCGTACGCGTGTTGTACACAACCGTTGTGCGCGTTCGTCGTGCACGGCGGTTACGCCACGTACGGCCAGGCGGGCGATCGGTACGCACGGCACTGCCCGTGGGGCCGTCACGCGCGGCCGGTACGCACGGTGTTGCCCGTGGACGTCAGGCGCGGCCCGGGAAGAAGATCTTCACCTCGCGCTCGGCGGACTCCTCGGAGTCGGAGGCGTGGATCAGGTTCTCCCGGACGATGACGCCGAAGTCCCCGCGGATCGATCCCGGGGCCGCGGCGACCGGGTCGGTCGGGCCGGCCAGCTGACGCACGCCCTCGATGACCCGCTCACCCTCGACGATCATCGCCACGACGGGGCCTGATGCCATGAACTCCATCAAGGGCTCGTAGAACGGGCGGCCGACGTGCTCCGCGTAGTGCTGCTCCAGAGTGGCGCGGTCCAGGGTCCGCTGCTCCAGCGCGGTGAGCTGCCAGCCGGCCTTGCGTTCGATACGGCTGATGATCTCGCCGGTCAGGCCGCGCCGGACGGCGTCGGGCTTGAGGAGGACGAGGGTGCGCTGGGTCACGGCGGAGCTCCTTGTGCATCACGGGTGGTGCGAGGTTTTGTGAAGGTTACCGGGCAGGGCTCCGTGCCTGTCACGCAGCGTCAGGCTGTTCGGCCCGGGCGGCGAACCGGGCCTTCGCCTCGTCGATCTTCCGTCCGTAGTGCACCGAGGCCCACCACAGCGCCGCGAACATCACGCCCAGGAAGAACATCACCGGGACGAAGACGCCGGAGGCGATCAGCAGGATCTGCAGGACCCAGCCGAGGGCGGTGCCGCCGGGCCGGGTGATCATCCCGCACAGGGCCACGGACAGGAACATGGCGATGCCGCAGACCGTCCACACCGTGCCGGTCGCCAGGTCCGGGTCCTTCATCGCGACCAGTCCGGCGAAACCGATGACGAAGCACTCGCCGATCAGGGTCGACGCGCAGAGTGTACGCACGGTGTCTCAGCCCTTCCCCAGAAGCAGTCGGGCCTCGCCGACGGTGATGACGGAACCGGTGACGAGCACACCGGCGCCGGTGAACTCGCCCTCCTCCTCGGCGAGCGTGATCGCCGCCTCCAGCGCGTCGGGCAGCCGGGGTTCGACCTGGACGCGGTCCTCGCCGAACACCTCGACGGCGATCCCGGCCAGTTCGTCGGCGTCCATCGCGCGGTGGCTGGAGTTCTGTGTGACGACGACCTCGGCGAAGACCGGTTCGAAGGCCTCCAGCAGCCCGCGCACGTTCTTGTCGCCGCTCGCGCCGACCACGCCGATGAGCCGGCTGAACTGGAACGCCTCCCCGATCGCGCCGGCCGCGGCCCGCGCGCCCGCCGGGTTGTGGGCGGCGTCCAGCACGACGGTGGGCGACCGGCGTACGACCTCCAGCCGGCCCGGTGAGGCGACGGCGGCGAAGGCCTTGCGGACGGTGTCGATGTCCAGCGGTTCGGCGCGCTGGGCGCCGACGCCGAAGAACGCCTCCACGGCGGCGAGCGCCACGGCGGCGTTGTGCGCCTGGTGGGCGCCGTGCAGCGGCAGATACACCTCGGGGTACTCGCCGCCGAGGCCGCGCAGGGTCAGCTGCTGGCCGCCCACGGCGACCTGCCGGGCGACGACCCCGAACTCCAGCCCTTCCCGGGCCACGGTCGCGTCGGCCTCGACGGCCTTCTTCAGCAGTACCTGGGCCGCGTCGACCGGCTGCTGGGCCATGATCACGGTCGCGTCCGGCTTGATGATGCCGGCCTTCTCGGCGGCGATCTCGGCGGGCGTGGTGCCGAGCCGGTCGGTGTGGTCGAGGTCGATCGGCATCACCACGGCGACGCCGGCGTCGATCACGTTGGTGGCGTCCCAGCTGCCGCCCATGCCGACCTCGACGACGGCCGCATCCACCGGCGCGTCGGCGAAGGCCGCGTACGCCATGCCGGTGAGCACCTCGAAGAAGGACAGCCGGTGCTCCTGCCGGTCGTCGACCATCCCGACGTACGGCGCGATGTCCCGGTACGTCTCCACGAACCGCTCGGCGGAGACCGGCGCGCCGTCGAGGCTGATCCGCTCGGTGACCGACTGGACGTGCGGCGAGGTGTAGCGCCCGGTGCGCAGTTCGAAGGCGCCGAGCAGGGCCTCGATCATGCGTGCGGTGGACGTCTTGCCGTTGGTGCCGGTGATGTGGATCGAGGGGTACGCGCGCTGCGGCTCGCCCAGGACGTCCATCAGCGCGGCGACCCGGGCCAGGGACGGCTCCAGCTTGGTCTCGCCCCAGCGGGTCGCCAGTTCCCCCTCGACCTCCCGCAGGGCCTTGTCGGCCTCGGGGTCCGCCGGCCGCGCGGGCACCTCGGACTCGGGCGCGCCGCCCTGCGTGCGCAGGGTGCGGCTGCCGGCTTCGATCACCGCGAGGTCGGGGTCCCGGTGCGTCTCGGCCTCGATGATCTCCTCGAAGGGGTCGGGGGAGTCGAGGGGGTAGAGGGGGTCGGGCCGGTCGTCGTGGTCACCGTGGTCGTCGTGGTTGCCGTTCGGGGGGAGGTCGCTCACGGGGCCAGTCTACGTATCCGCCCGTATCCGTCCCACGGCAGCCGAAAGCCCCCGGAACCGCTCGGGCTCCGGGGGCTTTCGAGGACGTGGGACGGCTGGGGGCTACGCCTTCGGGAGCCGCTCCAGCTGGGCCCCGATGCGGGCGATGTCCTCGTCCGCCTTGGCCAGCCGCATACGGATCTTGTCGACCACGTGGTCGGGGGCCTTCGCCAGGAACGCCTCGTTGCCCAGCTTGGCCTGTGCCTGCTGGCGCTCCTTCTGCGCGGCCGCGAGGTCCTTGGTGAGGCGCTTGCGCTCGGCCTCGAAGTCGATCACCCCGGACAGGTCCAGGGCGACCTCGACGCCCGCCACCGGCAGGGCCGCCGTCGCGGTGAACGCGTCGCCCTCCGGCTGGAGACGCAGCAGCTGCCGGATCGCCGCCTCGTGCGGGGCGAGCGCCGAGCCGTCGAGGGACAGCCGGGCCGGGACCCGCTGGCCGGGCTGCAGACCCTGGTCGGCGCGGAAGCGGCGGACCTCGGTGATGACGGACTGGAGGGTCGCGATCTCCCGCTCGGCGCCGGCGTCCCGGAAGCCGCCCGGTGCGTCGGCACCAGGAACGGACACAGCCTGCGGCCAGTCGGCGACGACGACCGACTCTCCGCCGGTCAGCGTCGTCCACAGCGTCTCGGTGACGAACGGGACCACCGGGTGCAGCAGCCGCAGCGTGACGTCGAGGACCTCGCCCAGGACGCGCTTGCTGACCTCGGCCGGCTCCCCGCCCGCCTGGAACGTCGTCTTGGACAGCTCGACGTACCAGTCGAAGACCTCGTCCCACGCGAAGTGGAACAGCGCGTCGGACAGCTTGGCGAACTGGAAGTCGTCGTAGAACGCGTCGACTTCGGCGACCACCGCGTTGAGCCGGGAGAGGATCCAGCGGTCGGTCGGCGACAGCTTCGACGCGTCCGGCAGCGGGCCGTCGACCGTGGCGCCGTTCATCAGCGCGAAGCGGGTCGCGTTCCAGATCTTGTTGGCGAAGTTGCGGGAGCCCTGGACCCAGTCCTCGCCGATCGGCACGTCGGTGCCCGGGTTGGCGCCGCGCGCGAGGGTGAAGCGGAGGGCGTCGGAGCCGTACTTGTCCATCCAGTCCAGCGGGTTGACCGCGTTGCCGAAGGACTTCGACATCTTCTTGCCGAACTGGTCGCGGACCATGCCGTGCAGGGCGATGGTGTGGAACGGCGGGGTGCCGTCCATCGCGTACAGGCCGAACATCATCATCCGGGCGACCCAGAAGAAGAGGATGTCGTAGCCGGTGACCAGGACGGAGTTCGGGTAGAACTTCGCGAGCGATTCCGTCTGTTCGGGCCAGCCGAGCGTGGAGAACGGCCACAGGCCCGACGAGAACCAGGTGTCGAGGACGTCGGTGTCCTGGTGCCAGCCCTCGCCGCTGGGCGCCTCGTCGTCGGGGCCGACACAGACGACCTCGCCGTCCGGCCCGTACCAGACCGGGATGCGGTGGCCCCACCACAGCTGGCGCGAGATGCACCAGTCGTGGAGGTTGTCGACCCAGTCGAAGTACCGCTTCTCCATCTCCTGCGGGTGGATCTTGACGCGGCCGTCGCGGACGGCGTCACCCGCCGCCTCGGCCAGCGGGCCGACCTTGACCCACCACTGCATGGACAGCCGTGGCTCGACGGTGGTCTTGCAGCGCGAGCAGTGGCCGACGCTGTGGACGTACGGCCGCTTCTCGGCGACGATCCGGCCCTCGGCGCGCAGCGCGGCGACGATGGCGGAGCGGGCCTCGAGCCGGTCCAGTCCCTGGAAGGGGCCGTGGACGGTGATGACGGCGTGCTCGTCCATCACGGTGAGGGACGGCAGGTCGTGGCGGCGGCCGATCTCGAAGTCGTTCGGGTCGTGCGCCGGGGTCACCTTGACGGCGCCGGTGCCGAACTCGGGGTCGACGTGCTCGTCGGCGACGACCGGGATGGAGCGGTCGGTCAGCGGCAGCCGGATGAGCTTGCCGATCAGGTGCCGGTACCGCTCGTCCTCGGGGTGGACGGCGACGGCCGTGTCGCCGAGCATCGTCTCGGCGCGGGTGGTGGCGACGACGATGGTGTCGTCCCCGTCGCCGTACTTCATGGAGACGAGTTCGCCGTCGTCGTCCTGGTAGTCGACCTCGATGTCGGAGATCGCGGTCAGACAGCGCGGGCACCAGTTGATGATGCGCTCGGCGCGGTAGATCAGCTCGTCGTCGTAGAGCCGCTTGAAGATGGTCTGGACGGCCTGGGACAGCCCCTCGTCCATGGTGAAGCGCTCACGCGACCAGGCGACGCCGTCACCGAGGCGGCGCATCTGCCCGGAGATCTGGCCGCCGGACTCGCCCTTCCACTGCCAGACCCGCTCGACGAAGGCCTCGCGGCCCAGGTCGTGCCGGGACTTGCCCTCCTTGCCGAGTTCCCGCTCGACGATGTTCTGCGTGGCGATGCCGGCGTGGTCCATGCCGGGCTGCCACAGCGTCTCGTGGCCCTGCATGCGCTTGCGGCGGGTCAGGGCGTCGATGAGGGTGTGCTCGAAGGCGTGCCCGAGGTGCAGGCTGCCCGTGACGTTCGGCGGGGGGATGACGACGGTGTACGGGGGCTTGTCGCTCTTCGCGTCCGCCTCGAAATAGCCCCGCTCCACCCAGCGCTCGTACAGCGGCCCCTCTACCTCGGCCGGCGCGTACTGGGTCGGCAGTTCGGAGGTGGGCGGCTGCGGCTGCTGAGAGTTCTCGGTCACGAGCCTCAGTTTAGAGGTGTCACGGCCCAGTCCCGAAACGCGATTCCTTTGTAACGGTGCACCCCCCGATGGCCTGATCGCGCCGGAGCTGAGACAGGATGTCAGCGACACATAAGTATCTGGAGGGGAACCCAGAACATGAGCTACAACCAGCCGGGCCCGTACGGCGGGCAGCCCCAGCAGCCCGGACCGTACGGTCAGCCGGGTCCCTACGGCCAGCAGCCGCAGGCTCCGCAGCCCGGCTACGGCTACCCCCAGCAGACTCCGCCTCCCGGCCAGCCCGGGTACGGCTACCCGCCCCAGCCCGGCCAGGGCGTCCCGCCGCAGCAGCCCCCCTACGGCCAGGCCCCGTACGGTGCGCCCCAGCCCCCGGCCCCGGGTGGCGGCGCCAAGAAGGCCGGCTGGATCATCGGCGCGGTGGCGGTCGTGGCCGCGATCGGTGTCGGCGTGTACTTCGTGATAGGCGGGGGCGGTGGCGCGGGCGGTGTGGAGGACGACGGCCCGCACAAGCTGTCCGCGCCGGAGACGGTCATGGGCGAGTACACGCGCGTCGGTGAGGGCGGCGAGGACTCGAGCTCCAGCACCACGAAGGACCTGGCCAAGGGCGGGGTGAAGAACGGCAAGTCCGTTGGCGCCTCCTACTCGACGGCCGACTTCAGCAACTACGACCCCGCGAACCCCGACCCGGCCGACATGCCCGGCCAGGACGAGCTGCTCAAGGCGAAGGGCGTGACGTTCTTCGGCGCCTACGGCGAGGTCGAGGACCCCGAGGCGGCCGTGGACAAGCTCTTCGCCAACATCGGGAAGGAGACCAAGGAGAACTCGTCCAACGAGCTCATGACCGAGCTGGTGGGCGAGCCCGAGGCGGTCGACCTCGACGGTGCGGTGATGAAGTGCCAGGCGGGCAAGGGCAACAACAACCTCACCCAGAAGGAGACCACCAACTGGTTCTGCATCTGGGCCGACTACAGCACGGTCGCCGTCGTCTCCCCCGGTGACAACACCAAGGACATCACGAAGGACGCCGCCGCGGACATCACCACGAAGCTCCGCGACGACGTGCGCGTGCCCGCGTAGTACGCGGCGCGTGCCCGCGTAGTACGCGGCGCGTGCCCGCGTACTACGCGGCGCGTGCCCGCGTACTACGCAGAGCGCGAAAGGGCCCCGGTCGCTCGACCGGGGCCCTTTCGCATGTGCGGGGAGCGGCGGTTGCCGCCGCGCCCTACGCCGTCTTCTGCTCGCCCGGTCCGCGGCCGCGGGCGTCGCGCGGGATCAGGGTCGGGTTGACGTTGGAGAGGACCACGTCCGCGGTGATGACCACGCGGGCGACGTCCTTGCGGGACGGGACCTCGTACATGACGCCCTGGAGGACTTCCTCCATGATGGCGCGCAGGCCGCGGGCGCCGGTCTGGCGCAGGATGGCCTGGTCGGCGATGGCCTCGAGGGCCTCGCGCTCGAAGTCCAGTTCCACGCCGTCGAGTTCGAAGAGGCGCTGGTACTGCTTGACGAGCGCGTTGCGCGGCTCGATCAGGATCTGGAGCAGGGCCTCGCGGTCGAGGTTGTGGACCGAGGTGATGACCGGGAGCCGGCCGATGAACTCGGGGATCATGCCGAACTTGACCAGGTCCTCCGGCATGACCTGCTCGAACTGGTCCTTGGACTCGATCTCCCGCTTGGAGCGGATCGTCGCGCCGAAACCGATGCCCTTGGCCCCCGCGCGGCCCTCGATGATCTTCTCAAGGCCGGAGAAGGCGCCGCCCACGATGAACAGCACGTTCGTCGTGTCGATCTGGATGAACTCCTGGTGCGGGTGCTTGCGGCCGCCCTGCGGCGGGACGGACGCCGTGGTGCCCTCGAGGATCTTCAGCAGGGCCTGCTGGACGCCCTCGCCGCTCACGTCGCGCGTGATCGACGGGTTCTCGCTCTTGCGCGCGACCTTGTCGATCTCGTCGATGTAGATGATGCCGGTCTCGGCCTTCTTGACGTCGTAGTCGGCGGCCTGGATCAGCTTCAACAGGATGTTCTCGACGTCCTCGCCGACGTACCCGGCCTCGGTGAGAGCGGTGGCGTCCGCGATCGCGAACGGGACGTTCAGCATGCGGGCGAGGGTCTGGGCGAGGAGGGTCTTGCCGGAGCCGGTGGGGCCCAGCAGCAGGATGTTGGACTTCGCCAGCTCGATGGCGTCCTCGCGGCCCTGGGCGCCGCCGTTCTCCCCCGCCTGGACCCGCTTGTAGTGGTTGTACACGGCGACGGAGAGGGCCTTCTTGGCCGATTCCTGGCCGACCACGTATCCCTCGAGGAACTCGTAGATCTCGCGGGGCTTGGGCAGTTCCTCCCAGCGGACCTCACTGGTCTCGGCGAGCTCCTCTTCGATGATCTCGTTGCAGAGGTCGATGCACTCGTCGCAGATGTACACACCGGGCCCTGCGATGAGCTTCTTGACCTGCTTCTGGCTCTTGCCGCAGAACGAGCACTTGAGCAGATCGCCGCCGTCACCGATGCGTGCCACGGTGTGCTTCCCCTTCGCCTGGGAGCCGCCTGGACGTCAACGTCCAGCGACTCCTGGTGCTGCCTTATGTCCGACGGTACCTTGCCGGGCCCCCCGTTCGGGCCCCCCT
Source organism: Streptomyces sp. NPDC058632 (assembly GCF_042717095.1). NCBI lineage: Bacteria > Bacillati > Actinomycetota > Actinomycetes > Kitasatosporales > Streptomycetaceae > Streptomyces > Streptomyces sp. NPDC058632. The sequence goes on from NZ_JBHXQZ010000030.1 coordinate 49,088, forward strand.
TGGCACGGTTCGCTTCGGCGTGGGCCGTCATGAACCATGCCAAGGGGCGGCAGACGATACAGCCTCCCGGGCCCCACGCGTCAGCGCAGGCTGGAGTTGTCCATCTTCCGGGTGGTGATGATCTGGTCGATCAGACCGTAGCTCAGCGCGTCCTCGGCCGTGAGGATCTTGTCGCGCTCGATGTCCTCGCGGATCTTCTCGACCGGCGTGGTGGAGTGCTTGGCCAGCATGTCCTCGAGCTGCGCACGCATCCGGAGGATCTCGTTGGCGGCGATCTCCAGGTCGGAGACCTGGCCGCGGCCGGTCTCGCTGTACGGCTGGTGGATCAGCACGCGGGCGTTCGGCAGCGCCATGCGCTTGCCGGGCGTACCGGCGGCGAGCAGGACCGCGGCGGCGGAGGCCGCCTGGCCCATGCAGACCGTCTGCACGTCGGGCTTCACGTACTGCATGGTGTCGTAGATCGCCGTGAGGGCGGTGAAGGAGCCGCCGGGGCTGTTGATGTAGACGGAGATGTCCCGGTCGGGGTCCATCGACTCCAGGCACAGCAGCTGCGCCATGACGTCGTTGGCGGAGGCGTCGTCGATCTGCACGCCGAGGAAGATCACGCGCTCCTCGAAGAGCTTCGCGTACGGGTCGTACTCGCGGATGCCCTGGGAGGTGCGCTCGACGAAGCGCGGGATGACGTAGCGGGACTCGGCCGCGGGGCCGGTGTACTCGGCACGGGTGCGGTCGTACAGGCCGCTGCCGGGGAAGTCGTTCACGGTGTCTCCTGGAAAGGGGCTGAGGCGGTGGGCCGGGGCTGCTGGGGCTGCCACCGGGCCCTTGGAGCCGGGCCGGGCCGGTCCGAGCGGGTCCGCTCGGAGCCGGTCCGTCCGGGCCGGGGTCCGGTGGGGGTCCTACGGGGCCGTGTGGCTCCCGTGGGCCGCTCAGGCCGCCCCGGTGCCGCCGCCGCCCGGCATGCCCGCGGCCGTGGGGATGACGTCGTCGATGAGGCCGTACTCCTTGGCCTCGAAGGCGTCGAACCAGCGGTCGCGGTCCGAGTCGCGGGTGATCTGCTCGATCGTCTGGCCGGTGTGCTGCGAGGTGAGCTCGGCCATGCGCTTCTTGGTGTGCAGCAGCCGCTCGGCGTGGATCTTGATGTCCGAGGCCGAGCCGGCCAGGCCGGCGGAGGGCTGGTGGATCAGGATCTCCGCGTTCGGCAGCGCGAAGCGCTTGCCGGGCGTGCCCGCGCTGAGCAGGAACTGGCCCATCGAGGCCGCGAGGCCCATGGCGATGGTCACCACGTCGTTCTTGATGAACTGCATGGTGTCGTAGATCGCCATGCCGGCGGTGATGGAGCCGCCGGGGCTGTTGATGTAGAGGAAGATGTCCTTGTCCGGGTCTGCGGCAAGGAGCAGCAGCTGTGCGGTGATCTTGTTGGCGATGTCGTCGTCGACCGGCTGGCCGAGGAAGATGATCCGCTCGCCGAGCAGCCGGTTGTAGACCTGGTCGCCGAGGCCACCACCGATGGAAGGCTCGCCGGCGGCTGAAGGCATCAGATTCGTCACGTATCCACCTGCTCGTCTTACGACGGCGCCGGGCCGTCTCACGTGTTCTGCCGGGGCGTGGGGCCGTCCGGCCGTGCTCGCGGACTCCCCTGCCCTCGTACTCATGGACCCTAACGCGCGGGCCCCTTCGGGGAATCCCGGAGCGGGGGGTGTTCGCTGTGAGCGCAGGTTGCTCCGCGGTGCGCGCCGGGTCCGCGCGCCGTGGGCGGAGCCGCCGGTGGGGTCCGCGGGTCGTGGGTGGCCGGTCGCGCCCGGGCGGCGGAGCCGCACACCGGCGCGGCCCCGCGTCCCCGGGGACGTCACCGCGACGGGCCCCGGGACGCACATGCGTCCCGGGGCCCGTCGTTACCGCGTCACAGGTGCCGTGGGCCTCAGCCCTCGGTCTTCTCCTCGGCCTTGTCGGCCTTGGTGTCGGCGTCGTCGGCCTCGGCGGGGGCCTCGTCGGCGTCCGCGGCGGGAGCCTCGGCGGCCTCGCCCTCTTCTTCCTCGTCGTCGAGGTCGACGATCTCGCCGTTGGTGTCCTTGACCACGGCCTTCTCGACCACGGCGGCCAGGGCCTTGCCGCGGGCGACCTCGCCGACCAGGAGCGGAACCTGGCCGCCCTCGACGACCGCCTGGGCGAACTGGTCGGGGGACATGCCGGAAGAGGCCGCGCGCCGCATGAGGTGCTCGGTGAGCTCCTCCTGGTTGACGTTGAGCTTCTCCTGGTTGACCAGCTCGTCGAGGACGAACTGGGTCTTGATGCCCTTGACCGCGGCCTCGCGGGTCTCGGTGTCGAACTCCTCGGCGGTCTTGCCCTGGATCTCGAGGTACTTCTCGAGGTCGAGGCCCATCTGGCCGAGCTGGTGGTGCTCGAGGTTGTGCTTACGGGTGTTGATCTCGTCCTCGAGCAGCTTCTCGGGGACGGGGACCTCGACCAGCTCGAGCAGCTTGTCCAGGACGCGCTCCTGGGCCTGCGTGGCCTGGTCGTACTGCTTCATGTTCTCCAGGCGCTTGCGGCTGTCCGCGCGCAGCTCCCCGAGGGTGTCGAACTCGGAGGCCAGCTGCGCGAACTCGTCGTCCAGCTCGGGCAGTTCACGCTTGGCGACCTGGGTGACCCTGACGGTGACCTCGGCCTCCTTGCCCGCCGCGGAACCGCCCTTCAGCTCGGAGGTGAAGGTGGCCTCCTGGTCGGCCGACAGGCCCGTCACCGCGGCGTCGACGCCGTCCAGCAGCTCGCCGGAGCCGATGGTGTAGGAGACGCCGCTGGCGATGCCGTCCTCGAGGACCTCGCCGTCGACCTTGGCCTCGAGGTCGATCGTGACGACGTCGCCGTCCTCGGCGGCGCGCTCGACCGGGGCGGTGGAGGCGAAGCGCTCACGCAGCTCCTCGACGGCCTTGTCGACGTCCTCCTCGCTGACCTCGACGGCGTCGACCTCGACCTCGATGCCGGAGTAGTCCGGGATCTCGATGGTCGGGCGGATGTCGACCTCGGCGGTGAAGTTCAGCGTCTCGCCGTCCTTCAGCTCCGTGATGTCGACCTCGGGCTGGCCCAGCGGGTTCAGCTCGGCCTCGTTGACCGCGTCGGTGTAGAACTTCGGGAGCGCGTCGTTGACCGCCTCCTCCAGCACCGCACCGCGGCCGAACCGCTGGTCGATGACCCGGGCCGGGACCTTGCCCTTACGGAAGCCCTTCACCGTGACCTGCTGGTTGATCTTCTTGTACGCCGCGTCGAGGCTGTCCTTGAGCTCCTCGAAGGGCACCTCGACAGTGAGCCGAACCCGAGTCGGGTTCAGGGTCTCCACGGCGCTCTTCACGGTTCGGTCTCCTTGGTGGCTGACTTCTGGATTTCTGCCGGGACCAGAACGGTCCGGCCGATTCGCAGCCCGGAGACTTCAGACGCTGAGCACACGGGCGTGCAGCTTGCATAGTACCGGCAGCGACTGCAGCGCCCCAAAGCCGATCACTGGCGGTGATCGGGTGACTGGTCGGGGTGGCGGGATTTGAACCCACGGCCTTCCGCTCCCAAAGCGGACGCGCTACCAAGCTGCGCCACACCCCGTCTGGTGCGACACGTAGGGTACATGCCGGCGCCCGGTCGGGACGCCGGATTCACCGGGCGTGGTGCGCGGCGCCGGGACCGGGACGGGCACGGGGTGTGCGACGAGGGCGCACCACCCGCTACGATGCCTGTCAGTACCGCGGCCGCAGGGCCTGCGGTGCGCGATGTGCGGGCGTAGCTCAATGGTAGAGCCCTAGTCTTCCAAACTAGCTACGCGGGTTCGATTCCCGTCGCCCGCTCCAAACGGCTCGGGGCCGGGTCGGAGGATCATTCCTCCGCCCGGCCCCGACCTCTTTCCGGGGTTCCGGTCAGTCCGCCGTGTCCCCCGCGTGTCCCTCGGGCTCTCGGTACGCCGACGATGCATGAGCGGCGGGGCAGCCGCCTTGGGGCGGGCCTCGAAGACCATGACCCCGACGTCGCGCTCCAGCAGGCGGCGCCGGCCCAGAGCCGCTGCGCCGACCCGGTCGGGCGAGCCTTACCGTTCCCCTCGCGGATGTCATGACTTCGCACGCCCCTGCGCCTCATGACCATGAGTTAGATCACTCTTACGCATCGTTACTTCGTCGCGCGCCGAGGGGAGACCTACATCACAGTGGCCCGACACAAAAGCCCACCGATGGCTGCGCAGGCTTCCCGGCAGGAGCAGCGATCGGCGGGCGGGCACCCAGGAGGTACTGCTATGCGTGTGACCTCGGCGAACCCACCTTCAATCCCCCGACTGCGAGACTGGACTGCCGTCCTCGTCGTCATCGTGGTCGTCTACGTCCCCGTCGCACAAATCCAAGACGTTCTGACCGACTTGACCGCGCTGTCGGCAGTCCTGGTCTGCGGCTCTGCGGTGAGCGCAGTATCAGCCCGACGGCCGCAGACGAACCGCGTGACCGTCGACTAGACCCGACGAGGCCCTCCCGGCCTCCCCTCCCCGGGAAGCCGGGAAGCGCCGCCCGCGCCCCCGGCGTGCCCGATCCGGCAGGAACGGACGGGGAGCAGCGGGGAACAACGGCCACCGACTCGAAACAGTCCGGGGCGCGTCTCACCAGGTCAGGCAGGGCCCGGTTACGCGATCTTCCGAACCGGCTGCGCGGGTCCGGTTCCCGTCGCCCGCTCCATACGGCCCAGGGCCGGCCGGAGGTTCATTCCTCCGGCCGGCCCTGTTCGCGTTCTCGGACACCGGCAGGACCGGACGCCGGCGGAAGGCGTCAGAAGCTGATGGAGTTGATCATGTCCGCCATCGAGTTCATGAAGCGGTTGATCGACGGCGCCATGCCGGTGGAGGCGAGGAAGAAACCGAAGAGGATCGCGACGATCGCGGGCCCGGCCTTGATGGACCCGCCTCTGATCAGCACCACAAGGATGACCGCCAACAGCACCACCACAGAAAGTGAAATGGCCACAACTGATCACACCCCTGGTCGGTCCGCTCGTCCGGTCCGGGTGGCGCATCCCCGCGCACCCCGCCAGAACCATCGTGCCACCAACAGGGCCGGGCTATGCGGCCAGTGACGCATCATCCGCCCCGCATCGGCCGTGCCTCGCGTGCGCGCGCCCGCGCGCGAGGAGAGTCGGAACGGGCGCGACAGGGCGCCGACGGTCCCCGCGCGGAGCCAACGGTGCACTCTCGCACGGCAATTCGATTCACCACCCGTGGACGGAATTCGACCGGACCCTTGCCGTATCCACACAACGCGTCCACGGTTATCCCCCCTTGCCGCCCTCCGCGCCCCCACGAGGCCCCGACAGGCCGCGACAGGCCGCGAAGGAGAACGAAGCGGGCATCTCGCAAGCTCGCACGATGGGGCATATGTGCCGTTCACCCTGTGACAATCAGCACATAGCAGGCGTACCGAATGCGCTGGAGACCTGCTCGCGCGGTGCGTTGGACGTGTTCCGGCCGTCACGGCGACAAAGCCGTCAGCATTCACCGATCGCGGGTATCCGGAATGGAGAACCGGAATGACGTGGGAGTTTTACGCCTTCCACGGCGAACGCTAGGGTGCCTCAGATGTTCCACGCTGCCTCGTCCCCCAGAAGCGCAGCGAGTGCGCCGGTCCCCTCCCCGAGTTCCTGGCGGGTGGCCCTGTGACGGACTCGCCGCGACCGAACGGCAACCGCAGGACGCCGCTTCCCCCGGCCACGCCGCCAGAGACCGATGCGCCAAGGACCGGTCCGCCGAGGGCCGCCGGGTCACCGCGAGCAGATGCGCCGCGGACCGGTGCGCCACGGACCGGTGCGCCGGGCTCCGGTGCGCCGGGCTCCGGCAAGCGGCGGGACGCGTTCTTCGACAACGCCAAGTATCTGGCGATCGTGCTGGTGGCCATAGGCCACTTCTGGGAGCCCATCAAGGGTGACAGCCGGTCCCTGGAGGCCGCGTACACCGTCGTGTACGCGTTCCACATGCCGGCCTTCATCATCGTCTCCGGCTACTTCTCACGCGGCTTCGACATGCGCCCCGACCGGCTGCGGCGGCTGATCACCGGCGTCGCCGTGCCGTACATCGTCTTCGAGACGGCCTATCCGCTCTTCAAACGGGTCGTCGACAGCGACCCGCAGCAGGAGATCAGCCTTCTCGATCCCTGGTATCTGACCTGGTTCCTGTGCGCGCTGGTGGTCTGGCGGCTGACCACGCCGATCTGGAAGGCGGTGCGCCACCCGCTGCCGCTGGCGCTCGGCATCGCCATGCTGGCGAGCGTCTCCCCGCAGATCGGCGACGACCTCGATCTGCAGCGGGTCCTGCAGTTCCTTCCGTACTTCGTGCTCGGCCTCTGCATGAAGCCCGAGCACTTCCACCTGGTGCGCCGCCGGTCGGTGCGGATCCTGTCGGTGCCCGTGTTCGTCTGCGCGTCGGCACTCGCCTGGTGGGCGGAACCGCGGATGGCCACCGGGTGGTTCTACCACCGCGACTCCGCGCAGGAGTTGGGCGCGCCCTGGTGGGCCGGTCCGGTCATGGTGCTGGTGCTGTTCGCCTGCTCCCTGCTGCTGACGGCCTGCTTCTTCGCCTGGGTGCCGGGCCGCCACATGTGGTTCACCGCACTCGGCGCGGGCACGCTGTACGGCTATCTGCTGCACGGCTTCGTGGTGAAGGCCGGTGACTACCAGGGCTGGTTCGAGCCCTCGGTGCTGCACGAGCCGGCCGGCGCGGTCGCCCTGACCGTGTTCGCCGCGGCCCTGATGACGTTCCTGTGCTCCAAACCGGTGCAGCGGGTCTTCCGGTTCGCGATGGAGCCGAAGATGGAGTGGGCGTTCAAGCGCGACGCCGCCGAACCGGCCCGCGCCCCCGGGCGGCGCGAGCGACGCGGGAAGCGGGCGGAGCCGGCGGCCGGTGAGGGGCGGGAGACCCCTGCGTCCCGGGAGACTCAGGAGCAGGTCTCCGTCTAGTCGGTCCAGTGGGCCGGTGCGTCCGGTCGGGCCGGGCGGTCCGGCCGCTCGCCCGCCACGAGGCCGAGGAGAGTGCGCATCCGCGCGTACTTCTCGGTCAGCCGGGTGCGGGTCGCCCCGTCGAGTACCGCCAGCCGCGCCGGATCGGCGTTGTGCGCCAGGTCCGCCTCCTTGACCAGCAGTGCGCCGGGCGTCGCGAGGATGCGGGCCGCGTACACCTCGGGCGGCTCCCCGGACCGCTTGGTGACCGCGAGGACGATGTCCTTGGTCCGCCGGGTCAGTGCCGCTTCCCGGAGCCACTCCTGCGACAGCCTGCCGTCCTCGACGGCGTCGTGCAGCCAGGCCGCCGCGACCTGCTCCTCGTCGCCGCCGCGCGCCCGGACGCCCTCGGCGACGGCCCGGAGGTGCTCGGCGTACGGCACGCCCGCTTTGTCGGTCTGACCCTCGTGCACGGCGCGGGCGGTGGCCTCGGTCTGGGCGAGGGTCAGCAGGTTGCGCGGTGTCCCGGTCACCCTTCCAGTGTCGCTCGCCTGCGACGGTGAGCAGACAGGAGGGCGGCAGAGGAGTGGCGGCGCCGAGCCGTACGGCGCCCGGTCAGCGGGTCGCGGCGGCTGTCGGGCCCTCGCGGCAGATCAGCAGGAGCGCCCGGTCGTCGTTGACGTCCTTGGCGACCGCTTCGATGAGGTGCCAGGCCGCTCCGTGGAAGCCGCCGGCGACATAGCGGTCGGCCTCTCCGGTGAGGCGGTCGATGCCTTCGACGATGTCCCGCTCCGACGTCTCCACCAGGCCGTCGGTGAACAGCATCAGCACGTCGCCGGCGCGCAGCGAGCCCTTCACCGGGTCGAACTGGGCGCCGTCGTACACACCGAGGAGCGGGCCTTCGGCCGTCTTCTCCTCCCATTTGCCGCTGCCCGCGCTGAGTTGGAGGCCCGGCGGATGTCCGGCGGAGTACAGCTCGTAGTCGCCGGAGTCCAGGTCGAGGACGAGGTGGATGGAGGTGGCGAAGCCCTCCTCCCATTCCTGGCGGAGCAGGTAGCCGTTGGCGGCCGGCAGGAAGGCGTGCGGCGGGAGGCTGCCGAGCAGGCCGCCGAAGGCGCCGGACAGCAGCAGGGCGCGCGATCCGGCGTCCATGCCCTTGCCGGACACGTCGGTCAGGACGACTTCCAGCGTGCGCCCGCCGTTGGTGCGGGCGGCGACCACGAAGTCGCCCGAGAAGGACTGGCCGCCCGCGGGACGCAGGGACATCTCCCGGTGCCATCCGCTGGGCAGGGCCGGCAACTGGCTCTGGACGCGGATGCGTTCACGCAGGTCGAACAGCATGGTGCCGCCCCGCCGCCAGGGCACGCCGACCCGGCTGCGGAACTGGGCGACGACCAGGCCGAAGAAGCCTCCGGCGGCCACGACGAGGACGACGCCGGGGGTGACCCGGGAGGCGCCCTCGGTGTACGGGCCGAGTCGGACGGCCTCCACGATCAGCGCGGTCGCCGCCGCCGCGTACAGGCCGAGCAGACTGGCCGGGCGCAGCAGCAGCCCGCCGGCGACGATCGGCAGGACCAGTGCGGACGGCGCGAACCAGACGGAGTTGGCGAGGGTCGCCACCGCGATGAGCGGGATCGTCAGCAGCAGCCCTGCGAGGGCTATCCAGTCGGAGCCGTCCCCGCGGAAGTAGTCGACGGCAGCCCGGCGCACGCCGACGCGGGCCCGGTGCCATTGCTTCTTCACCCGGGCCGTCAACGTGTCGGCTTCTGCGCGCCTCTCTCGTCCTGCTGCCATCAGTTGGGGACCCTATCCATCGGACCGGCCACTTGGCACGGGAGGTCCTGGTTGTCCCTCGTTGGGGGACCGACTTCACAGTCAACTTCACCGGGCGCCGTCGCGGGGGGCGTCCGGCGGAAATTCTCTAACGGTGTTGGCAGGCGGGGCACCAGAAGAGGTTACGGGCGGCGAGATCGGCGGTGCGGATCTCACCGCCGCAGAGGTGGCAGGGCTGGTGGACCCGGCGGTAGACGTACACCTCGCCGCCGTGGTCGTCGACGCGCGGCGGGCGGCCCATCGCCTCCGGGGTGTGTTCCGGACGGACGGTGTCGATGCGGTTGTCGCGGACCCCTTCGCGCATCAGACCGACCAGGTCGGTCCAGATCGCGTCCCACTCGGCGGGGGTGATGTCCCGGCCCGCGCGGTAGGGGTCGATGCGGTGCCGGAAGAGGACCTCGGCGCGGTAGACGTTTCCGACGCCGGCGATGACCTTCTGGTCCATGAGAAGCGCGGCGATCGTCGTACGGCTGCGGCTGATCCTGCGGTACGCGGCGTCCGGTTCGGCGTCCGGGCGCAGGGGGTCGGGGCCGAGGCGGTCGTGTACCGCCCGCTTCTCGGGGCCGGTGATCAGGGCGCAGGTGGTGGGTCCGCGGAGGTCGGCGTACGCCGTGGGGTGCGCGAGGCGCAGGCGGACGGTGTCCGTGGGCGGGGGCGCGGGGGCCGGGCCCAGGGCGACCTTGCCGAAGAGGCCGAGGTGGATGTGGACCCAGGCGGTGTGCTCGGGGTCCGGGTCACGGAAGCCGAGGAAGAGGTGCTTGCCGTGGGCGTCGGCGGTGTGCAGGGCGGTGCGGTCCAGGAGGGCGGCGGCGTCGCTGAACTTGCCCTGGGGGCTGGTGACGCGCAGGGGGCTGCCGTCGGCGAAGGCGACGGCGTAGTCCTCGGCCAGCCGGTGGATGGTGTGGCCCTCCGGCACGGGTCCGGTCCCTTCCCTCTCTGCTCTCTTCTGCTCTCGTGCGCCCCCGCCGGCCACTGCCTGCCGGGGCCGACCGCGTCCGTCCCGCCGTGGGAGCCGCCGCTCCCCGGCGGGCCGCGTACGGGCCGGCCGCGTACGGGCCGGCCGCCGGCTACTGCTGGGGGTGGTGGGGCGGGATCGGGGGCAGGTCGCCGGTGGTCTCGTAGTCCGCGAGCATGTCGATGCGGCGGCTGTGGCGCTCGTCGCCCGAGAACGGGGTGCCCAGGAAGATCTCGACGAACTTCGTCGCCTCGTCCGTGGTGTGCATGCGCGCACCCACCGCGACCACGTTGGCGTCGTTGTGCGTGCGGCCCAGCGCCGCGGTCTCCTCGCTCCACGCCAGGGCCGCCCGTACGCCCTTCACCTTGTTCGCGGCGATCTGCTCACCGTTGCCGGAGCCGCCGATCACGATGCCGAGGCTGCCGGGGTCGGCGGCGGTCCGCTCGGCCGCGCGGAGACAGAAGGGCGGGTAGTCGTCCTGGGCGTCGTAGAGGTGGGGCCCGCAGTCGACGGGCTCGTGGCCCGCGTCCTTGAGCCACGCGGCGAGGTGGTTCTTGAGTTCGTATCCGGCATGGTCGGAACCGAGGTACACGCGCATGCTCCGAGTGTGACACGGCGGATCACGCGCGGGCGCGCCGGGGCGGGGGCACGGCGGGGCTGTGGTGGTGGTCGTCGCGGCGGCCACGGCGGCAGGAAGAGGGGACCGCCGGACCCACCGGCAGGCTCACCCGGTGCTCTCACCCCATGAGCCCGGGGACGCGGAAGGAGGCCGGCCGGGCACCGTACGCGCGCCCGGCCGGCCTCCTTCCCGCTGTCCATCCGTGCCTGATCGGCCCGAAGAACCCTATTGTCAACGCTTGTTGACGAACCGCCAGGCGGTGGGGAGCACGCCCATGGCCAGGGCCGCCTTCAGGGCGTCGCCGATGAGGAACGGGGTGAGGCCGGCCGCGACCGCGGCGGAGGCGGACATGCCGGTGGCCAGCGCCAGGTAGGGCACGCCGACGGCGTAGATGACCGCCGAGCCGAGCAGCATGGTGCCCGCCATCCGCCAGGCGGAGCGGTCGGCGCCGCGGCGGGCGAGGGAGCCCACCACGACCGCGGCCAGCAGCATGCCCAGGACGTAACCGAACGACGGCATCCCGATACCGGACCTGCCCTCGGCGAACCACGGCACACCGGCGGCGCCCGCCATCGCGTACAGCGCGAGGGCGAACAGACCGCGCCGGGCGCCGAGGGTGGTGCCGACGAGCAGCGCGGCGAAGGTCTGGCCGGTCACCGGGACCGGGGAGCCCGGGACGGGGACGGCGAGCTGGGCGGCGATGCCGGTGAGCGCGGCACCTCCGACCACGAGGGCGACGTCCCGCACGCGGGACGCCGGAACGAGGTCGGCGAGGACCAGGCCGGCTCGGGTCCCGCCCTGCCGGGGCAGAGCGGATGTGGCGGCTGCGGTGCTCATGGGGACTCCGCGGGAGGTGAGGACGGTTCGGGACACCGCGACGCTATCCCAGCGTTCTCGCGCCGATCACCGTCGGCGCTCGACAAAGGCTCCGGCACACCCATGGTGGGCTCCGGACAAAGATCGCGCGCCAACCGGGGCGCCGCGTGACACCGGTCACTGCGGTGACGTGGCCTCTCCTACAAGGCCCGGCCTTACGGCGGCTGTAGGGTCCCACCAAAGCATCCGGTCCCGGCTTTCCTCTGCCGGCGGGCGCGGGCGCAGACGGCCGGCGAGCCCACGGCCGCCGAGTAACCGGAACAACACCCTCCGAATAAAGTGCGTCCACATACTGGGCGACCCTCTCCCCGCCCAGGAGGGCCGCCCAGACTGACGTGGTTTTTGCCGTCTCCCGTATTGGACGAGCCGTGTCCGTGCCCAGCCCCTCCACCGAGACACCCGAGACACCCGAGACACCCGACACGCCCCCGCAGGACGGTGCCTCGCTCTCCTCCGGCCTCAAGCAGCGCCATCTGTCGATGATCGCCCTGGGCGGAGTGATCGGGGCCGGGCTGTTCGTCGGCTCCGGCGCGGGCATCGCCGCCGCGGGGCCGTCGATCGTCCTCGCCTACGCCCTCTCCGGCCTGCTGGTCATGCTGGTGATGCGGATGCTCGGCGAGATGTCGGCCGCGTACCCGTCGTCCGGTTCGTTCTCGGCACACGCCGAGCGGGCGATCGGGCCCTGGGCGGGCTTCGCCTCGGGCTGGGCGTTCTGGGTGCTGCTGTGCACGGCGGTCGGCCTGGAGGGCATCGGCGCCGCGAAGATCGTCACCGGCTGGCTCCCGGGCACGCCCGAGTGGGCGTGGGTGGCGCTGTTCATGGTGATGTTCTGTGCCACGAACCTCGCGGCCGTGAAGAAGTTCGGCGAGTTCGAGTTCTGGTTCGCGGCGCTGAAGGTCGGCGCGATCTCGCTGTTCCTGGTGCTCGGCGTGCTGGCCCTCGCGGGCGTCCTGCCGGGCACCGACTCCCCCGGCGCCTCGAACCTCACCCCGCTGCTCCCGAACGGCGGCGAGGGGCTGGTGATCGGCCTGCTCGCGTCCGTCTTCGCGTACGGCGGCCTGGAGACGGTGACCATCGCCGCGGCGGAGTCGGAGAACCCGGTCAAGGGTGTCGCGAGCGCGGTCCGTACGGCGATGTGGCGGATCGCGCTGTTCTACGTCGGCTCGATGGCGGTCGTCGTCGCCCTGGTCCCGTGGGACTCGCCGGCGGTCGTCGAGCAGGGCCCGTACGTCGCCGCCCTGGACCGGCTCGGCATCCCGGGCGCCGGGCAGCTGATGAACGTCGTGGTGCTGGTGGCGCTGCTGTCCGCGATGAACGCCAACATCTACGGCGCCTCGCGCATCGGCTACTCCCTGGTGCGGCGCGGTCAGGGGCCGAAGGTGCTGGGCCTGGTGTCGGCCGGGGTGCCGCGGGTCGCCGTGCTGGCCTCGTCGGTCTTCGGGTTCCTGTGCGTGCTGCTCAGCTACTGGCGGCCCGACGACGTCTTCTCCTGGCTGCTGAACATGATCGGCGCGGTGATCCTCGTCGTCTGGGTCTTCATCGCCGTCTCGCAGCTGCGGCTGCGCCGCGTCCTGGAGCGCGAGGCTCCCCAGAAGCTGACCGTCCGGATGTGGGCGTTCCCGTGGCTGACGTGGATCGCGCTGGCCGGGATGGCCGCCGTCTTCGTCCTGATGGCCCGGGAGCCGGACACGCGCGTACAGCTGTACTCGACGGGCGGCATGACCCTCGCCCTGGCGGCCGCCGGCTACGCCTGGCAGCGGGCCGGGTCACGCGGCTCCCACGGCTCCCGCACGGACACAGGGAACTGAACCCCGCACACATCGCCCCTTTCGCTGTTAGCCTGCAGTTGCAATCTCAATGCAATAAGCATCCTGCCCCGTGATCGTCTTCTCACCGTTCACCCGGCAGGCGGAAAGACGGAAGCCCTCGCGAGGACTCGACTCGCGAGGGCTTCCGATATACGGCGTTCCGGGTCAAAGTGCCTCATGACGACACCCAGGACCAAGAGGTACCCCTGCTCGACGTGCGACGCGGAGCAACCGCATCGCCAGCTGGACAAGGCGGAGCGGGAGCAGCTCAAGGAGAGGCTGGGGCGGGCGGGGGTGAATGAGTTCTGGATCTGCGTGAACGTGCTGGACCCGGCCTCCGGCAAGCAGTGCCGCAACCTGCGTACGGGGTGGACGATGAAGCCGTTCCCCAAGCCCATCCGCCTGCCCGAACCGGAGTGACGGGCCCGGTGCCACCCCTGTCCCGGGCGGCCGGCCCCGAAGCGTCCCGTCACAGGTTGCCGAAGTCCGGGCCCTTCGTCCGCGTGCGCTTGATCTCGTAGAAGCCGGGGACGGAGGCCACGGCGAGGGTGCCGTCCCAGAGGCGGGCGGCCTCCTCGCCCTTGGGTGCGGGGGTGACGACCGGGCCGAAGAAGGCGATCTGCTCGCCGTCGGCGCCGGGCACGGCGATGACCGGGGTGCCGACGTCCTGGCCGACCTTGTCGATGCCCTCCTTGTGGGAGGCGCGCAGCTGGGGCTCGTAAGGGGTGGAGTCCCAGTGGTCCATGAGGGAGTCGGGCAGCCCGGCCTCCTTCAGGCCGGCGGCCACGGCCTCCTTCGTCGGGCCCTCGCCGTCGTTGTGGATGCGGGTGCCGATCGCGGTGTAGAGGTCGCCGAGCACCTCGGCGCCGTGCTCCGCCTGGGCCGCGGCGACGACACGGACGGGGCCCCACGCCTTGGTCGCGAGCATCTCGGCATACTCCTCGGGCAGCTCGTCGAGCTTGTCCTCGTTGAGGACGGCGAGGCTCATCAGGTGCCAGTGGACCTTGATGTCCCGCACCTTCTCCACCTCCAGCACCCAGCGGGAGGTCATCCAGGCCCAGGGGCACAGCGGGTCGAACCAGAAGTCGACGGGAGTGGCGGTGGACGTGTCCGGCATGTCGCTCCTCGGAAGGGAAGTGCGGGGAATCGCTTCCCCGTGAAACACCCGCACCCCACCCCCTCATTCCCGTCCCTCCCCTTCCCGGCCGCCCCGCGTCAGGGGCGCATGGCAGGATCGGTGCTGTACAGCCCTGTCGATGTCGACGACGCATGAGGAGTCCGCCTGTGCCCGGTGAGAACCTGACCCGCGACGAGGCCCGGGAGCGGGCCGCACTGTTGTCGGTGGACGGGTACGAGGTGTCCCTCGACCTGCGCACCGCGACCGGCACGGCCGACGCGACCGGTGGGGACGGCGCGGACGGGCCGCGTACGTTCCGCTCGGTGACGACCGTCCGGTTCCGCTGTGCGGAGCCCGGCGCGAGCAGCTTCGCGGACCTGATCGCGCCGAGCGTGACGGCCGTCTCGCTCAACGGGCGGGACCTCGACCCGGGCGAGGTGTTCGACGGCTCCCGGCTGCTCCTCGACGACCTGGCCGCCGACAACGAGCTGGTCGTCGACGCGCAGTGCGCGTACTCCCGTACCGGCGAGGGCCTGCACCGCTTCGTCGATCCCGAGGACGGCGAGGTGTACCTCTACACCCAGTACGAGCCGGCCGACGCCCGCCGGGTGTACGCCAACTTCGAGCAGCCCGACCTCAAGGCGCCCCACCGCTTCGAGGTGCGGGCCCCCGAGGGCTGGACGGTGTGGAGCAACGGGGTCGGTGAACTCACCGACGGCGTGTGGCGGTTCGCGGAGACCAAGCCGATCTCGACGTACATCACCTGCGTGGTCGCCGGGCCGTACCACTACGTCACGGACTCCTACGAGCGTGAACTGCCCGACGGCACACGGCTGGAGATCCCGCTCGGCGCGATGTGCCGCAAGGGTCTCGCGCCGCACTTCGACGCCGACGACATCTTCCTGGTGACCAAGCAGGGCCTGGACTTCTTCCACGACCACGTCGACTACCCGTACCCGTTCGGGAAGTACGACCAGGCGTTCGTGCCCGAGTACAACCTGGGCGCGATGGAGAACCCGGGTCTGGTGACCTTCCGGGAGGAGTACATCTTCCGCGGCAAGGTCACCCGGGCGTCCTACGAGGGCCGCGCCAACACGATCCTGCACGAGATGGCGCACATGTGGTTCGGCGACCTGGTCACCATGGAGTGGTGGGACGACCTGTGGCTGAAGGAGTCCTTCGCCGACTTCATGGGCGCCTTCTCGCTGGTGGGCGCCACCCGGTTCACCGACGGCTGGGTCACCTTCGCCAACCGCCGCAAGGCCTGGGCGTACCGCGCGGACCAGCTGCCGTCCACGCACCCGGTCACCGCGGACATCCGCGACCTGCAGGACGCCAAGCTGAACTTCGACGGCATCACGTACGCCAAGGGCGCCTCGGTGCTCAAGCAGCTGGTGGCGTACGTCGGCCGGGACGCGTTCCTGGAGGGTGTCCGGCGCTACTTCAAGCGGCACGCGTACGGCAACACGCGCCTCGGTGATCTGCTGTCGGTCCTCGAGGAGACCAGCGGGCGCGACATGACGGCGTGGTCGCGCGCCTGGCTCCAGACGGCCGGGGTCAACTCCCTCACACCGCAGGTGCTGTTGACCGCGGAGGGCAGGATCGACGAGCTGGCGGTGGTGCAGGAGGCCCCGGAGTCCCACCCCGAACTGCGCCCGCACCGGGTCGCGGTGGGCCTGTACCGGCGTACGGACGGCGGCGCGCTGGAGCGGTACGCGCGCGCCGAGGCGGACGTCGACGGGGCCCGTACGGTCGTCGCGGAACTCGCCGGGGCCGAGGCACCCGAGCTGGTGCTGGTCAACGACGACGACCTCACGTACTGCAAGATCCGCTTCGACGAGACCTCGCTGGCCACCCTCCGCGGGCACCTGGGCGCGCTGACCGACCCCCTGGCCCGTGCCCTGTGCTGGTCGGCGCTGTGGAACCTCACCCGGGACGCACTGCTGCCCGCGCGGGATTTCGTGGACCTGGTCCTGCGGTTCGGCGGGCGCGAGTCCGACATCGGCGTGCTCCAGATGCTGCACGCCTGGGCCGAGTCGGCGATCGTCCACTACGCGGCGCCCTCCTGGCGGGAGACCGGCGGGCGGCTGCTCGCCGAGGGCGCCCGGCGCGAGCTGGAGGCCGCCGTGCCGGGCAGCGAACAGCAGCTGGCCTGGGCCCGCTTCTTCGCCCGGTCGGCCGGTGCGCCGGGCGACTTCCAGCTGCTCCAGGAGCTGCTGTCGGGCACGGTGACGGTCGAGGGGCTCGACGTCGACCAGGAGCTGCGCTGGGTGTTCCTGGAGCCGCTGGCCGCGCACGGGCTCGCCGACGGAAAGGCACTGGCCGAGGAACTGGCCCGGGACGACACCGCCTCCGGCAGGCGCCACCAGGTCCGCTGCCTGGCCGCCCGCCCGTCGGCGGAGGTCAAGGCGGCGGGCTGGGAGCGGGTCGTGGAGTCGAAGGAGCTGTCCAACGCGCTGGTGGAGGCGACCATCGCAGGTTTCGCCCAGCCCTCGCAGCGGGAGCTGCTCGCCCCGTACGCGGAGAAGTACTTCGCGGTGATCGAGCGGGTGTGGGAGGAGCGGTCGATCCAGATCGGCATGCACGTGGTGCGGGGCCTGTTCCCCGAACTGCTGGACTCGACCGGGACGCTGGACGCGACGGACGCGTGGCTCGCGGCCCACGAGGACGCGCCCCCGGCGCTGCGCCGTCTGGTGCTGGAGGCCCGGGACGACCTGGCCCGTGCGCTGCGCGGCCAGGCGTGCGACGCGGCGGCGGGGTGACACACACCCGGCTCCGCGCGCGATCCCACCCCTGGGACACGCGCTCCGTGACCGTTACGAAATTCAGGCAATAAGAGCCGTAACCCCTGGTCGCACCCGAACGGACCAGGGGTTTCCGGCATCCGAACGCGCGTCCTACAGGGCAGGTTTGTACCGAATTACCGACGGGCGCGCACCAGAGGTTCGGGAGCGGATCCGGCGCGGGAAATTGCCGGACATGAACCACGATTCCCCGCTTCCCCCGCTCTTTCCCCACCCTCCGCACCTTCTCGCCGCCGGGCCTCGGCGCGCGCTCACGACCGCCCGTCTCCGCTCGCACGGCGTCTCGGCCGCGGAGACCGACGACCGGTGCCGCCCCGGCGGACGACCACGAGCCCGCGGCCTACGTGGTGGTCCTGCCCCGCTGAACCGGGCGGGTCTCCCGGGCCGGCTCGTCCCGGGCGGGTCCTACGCCTTGAGCAGGAGTTCCGTGTTGCGGTCCCGGGGCGTGCCACCGAGGTCGGTGCGGGCGCCGGGGGCGTTGCAGGACAGCTCGCGGTAGAGGGCGGCGAGGCCGGTCTGGGTGAGGTCGCTGTAGTCCGTGCGGGCCGGGGCCGCGGACTCGACCAGGGTGGTGAACAGGGACAGGGTGCCGTCCTTGTTGTCCACCAGCTCGATGACGCGGGCGAGTTGGGGGAAGTCGACGTGGGAGGCGGTGGAGATCTCCCAGAAGGAACCGGCCGAACCGGTGTGCGGGGTGACGGCGTTGCGGTGGATGTGGCCGTTGACCCAGGCCACCACGTTGGGGTGGCTGCCGAGGAGTTCGACGAGTTCCCCGCCGTCGTGGCGTCGCTCGTCGGGGCGGGCCGGGTCGCGGTGCGTGTTCGTCATCGACTCGCTGGTGTGGTGGCTGAAGACGATCGCGCGGGCGTCCTTGTGGGTGCGCAGCGTCCGCTCCAGCCATCGCAGTTGGGCCGTGCCCAGGGAGCCCGCGTAGTGGCCGCCGGGGTCGGTGGTGTCGAGGCTGATGCCGATGACGTCCTCGGAGACGCGGAACGAGTAGTACTGGGTGCCCGCGTCGAGGTTGGCGGCGGAGTAGCCGTGCCCCACCGGCCCGAACCCGCGGTGGGCGGGGTCCAGGTGGGCCTCGATGTACTCGGCGGGAGTGAAGGGGGCGCGCGCCTCGTCGGGGGTCACCGACCGCATGGCGCGGGCCTGGGACTTGAGGAACGCGCCGTACTGGACGCCCCGCGGGTCGGCGGCCTTTCTGATGGTCCGCTGGAGCTTCTTCGCCTCGGCCGCCCCGAGCTCCATCAGCTTGCGGCCGCCGACGGCGAGTTCGGTGAGGTACGGGTCGCCGTGGGAGGCGTAGCAGCCGAGCGGCATCGTGTCGTGGTTGCCGACGGTGGAGTACCAGGGGAGGTTGAGGCCGGGGCTGTTCACCTCGCGGACGGCCGCGGCGAGGAAGCCGTCGAGGTGGGGGAAGCCGAGCTGCTTGTCGGCGTCGCGGGTGGTGGCGTCCGGCTGCCAGTACTGGCGCAGACCGCTGTTCTGTACGCCCTCGTAGTGGCGCGGGTCCCCGCTGTTGGGGGCGATGCGGCCGCCGCTGAGCGCGGTGAGGAACCAGTCCAGTTCGGAGCGGGTGTTGTTGTCGGTGTTGTCGCCGGTGGTCATCGCGAAGTGCAGCGGGGAACCGGTGACGGGGCCGCCCCGCAGGGCGTTGATCCGTTCGACGAGGGAGACCGCGCCGTGCACGGTGAGCGCCTCGTGGGGCCGCCAGGCGTGCACATCGGCGGAGCGCAGGTACTCCAGGCGCAGCGGATGCTGCGTGTCGATCACATGCAGGTCGGTGAGCTGCACGAACGCGGCCAGCGTGGTGCGGCGGTCGTCCCGGCCGGAGCGGGCCCCGGCCAGCTCGCCGCGGACCACCCGCCCCCAGCCCGGCCCTTCCTCGAGGCGCCGGTAGCCGGCGGCACTGCCGCCGCGCGGTGCGGACACCCCGGCGACGGTGGTGCCGCGCGTGTACGGGGTGAGCGGGGCGGCCGGCGCCTGCCGGGAGGAGGTGAGTACCGCCGCGTCCGCGGCGGCGTCGGCGCTGCCGGCGGCCACGGCCTGGCCGCCGCCGGGCCGCAGGGCGTATCCGGCACCGGCGGAGAGGGCGACCGCGCCGGTGGCGGCGAGGAGGGAACGACGGTGGAGTGCGGTGGAGCCGGCGACTGAGCGTATGCGCGACATGGCGCTTGTCTCCCCGGGTGCGAACGCATCGGCAGTGACCGCGGGACGCTCGCCGGTGGTTCGCCGGGTGAACATCCCGCTCGTACTGGATGCTTGGCAGCGGGAATGGCCTGCGTGTGAACGCGACGGCAACGCGCAACGCCGATCGCCGTACGTGGATCTTGGACCACCCGGGCCGTCGGCGCCCGCTTCCGCGCCGGCCCAGGACCGGTCACGCTGCGTTCACTTCACGGGGAAGCCGGATGACGCCATACCTCCACATCAAGGGTATTGCGGTCGATCGGCGCGCGAGCCCCAGGAGTTCACGTACTCCCCGCGTCAGCCCTCCACGCGTTCCACCCGTCCCGCCGCCGGACGCTCCCGCCACAGCCGCAGCCCGGTGTCGATCAGGCCGACCCTGACCAGATCCGCGACGGCGTCCAGGGGCTGCCAGGCGGCCAGTTCGGTGGAGCCGCCGATCTCACTGCGCAGCTCGCCGCCGACGATCCGCCCCTCGTAGACCAGCCGTACGGCGTGATGGTCGACGGCGCGGCGGAGCCGGAGCGGGCGGCGGGGCGGGGCACGCCGGACGGAGTCCACGCCGAGCAGTCCGGTGACCTCGACGCGATACCCGGTCTCCTCCTCGACCTCCCGCCGCACGGTGTCGTACGGGTCCTCGCCGTGCTCCATGCCGCCGCCCGGCAGCACCCACTCCGGAGCACCCGGGGGCACCGGGGAACGGGCCAGCAGGAGCCGTCCGTCGCGCACCACCACGGCGTAGGCCGCCACCCTCAGGGTTTGCCGCATCCCGGGACGTTAACCCGCGAGCGGCCACGAGGCCCACCGGGCGGACGACTTGCCCGCTTCATACCCCACCGCCCCATAAACGCATCGCGGGTTTTCCCCATACATTCATCTCGATTCAGCCAACCCTCTCCAAACACCTATCCCTTGCGTAAGGCTCAACGATCGTCCGGGACCGTATTCCGGACGATCGCGGCCAGGGTCGATCGGCTCCGGTCGCTCCACGATGGTGCCTTTACTTCCAAGGGATGCCGATGACCCAGTCCTCCCAGCGTCAACCGCTGCCGGCGGGCGCGAGACGCGCGGCCCGTATCTCCCTGGCCGCCGGTCTCGTCGCCGCGCTCTGTGCGGTCGGGCCGATACCCCTGGCGGTCGCCGCCGACACGCCGACCGCCGCACCCGTCGACGGTGACGTCAAGTCCGCGCACGACAAGCTCGGTTCGAGTGACGCGGACCTCCTCGCCGAGGCCAAGGCCGACGGCGAGAAGAACATCACGATGATGATCGCCACCGCTCCCGGCCAGACCGAGCAGGTCGCCGAGGAGCTGAACGCGGTGAAGGGCGGCTCGGTCGGCCGGACCCACGACAAGCTCGGCTACGTCCGCGCCACCGTCCCCACCGCCAAGGCGGACTCGGCCATCGCCGCCGCCGCCAAGCTCTCCACCGTGCACGGCATCGACCTGCGCGACGAGATCCCGCTCGACGACCCGACCCCGGCCGCGGACACCACCGCCAAGGCCGGGAGCAAGGGCGGCTCCGCCACCTACGCGGGCCCCGACAGGCGGACTCCCGCGAAGAACCCGTACAACCCGTCCTTCGAGACGGGCGCCGTCGACTTCGTGAAGAAGAACCGCACGGCGGACGGCCGCGGCGTCACCATCGGCATCCTCGACTCGGGCGTGGACCTGGCCCACCCGGCGCTGCAGAGGACCACCACCGGCGAGCGCAAGATCGTCGACTGGGTGACGGCGACCGACCCGATCGTCGACGGCGACCGGACCTGGCGCCCGATGACCTCTCCGGTCTCCGGCCCGGCCTTCACGTACAACGGCAGGACCTGGCAGGCCCCCGCCGGTTCGTACCGGGTCAGCACCTTCCTGGAGTCGTACACCACCGGCGGTGACGCGGGCGGCGACGCCAACCGCGACGGCGACACCACCGACTCCTGGGGTGTGCTGTACGACGCCGGGGCGGGCACCGTCCGGGTCGACCTGAACGACAACCAGGACTTCTCCGACGACACCCCGATGAAGCCCTACAAGGACGGCTTCCAGATCGGGTACTTCGGCACCGACGACCCGGCCACCGACGTCGCCGAGCGCCAGCCGTTCGTCGTGGAGATCCGCGAGGACGTCCCGATGGACCCGTACGGCGGGGACTGGGTCGGCAGGACGGCCGACTTCGTCAACATCGGTGTCATCGAGGGCTCGCACGGCTCGCACGTCGCCGGCATCACCGCCGCCAACGGCCTGTTCGGCGGGCAGATGGACGGCGCCGCACCCGGCGCGAAGCTCGTCTCCTCCCGCGCCTGCACCTGGTCCGGCGGCTGCACCAACGTGGCGCTGACCGAGGGCATGATCGACCTCGTCGCCGAGCGCGGGGTCGACATCGTCAACATGTCCATCGGCGGCCTGCCCGCGCTCAACGACGGCAACAACGCCCGCGCCGAGCTGTACACCCGCCTCATCGACACCTACGGCGTCCAGCTGGTGATCTCCGCGGGCAACTCCGGCCCCGGCACCAACACCATCGGCGACCCGGCCCTGGCCGACAAGGTCATCTCGGTCGGCGCGTCCGTCTCCAGGGAGACCTGGGCCGCCAACTACGGCTCCGTCGTGAAGACGAAGTACGCCATGATGCCGTTCTCGTCCCGCGGTCCGCGTGAGGACGGCGGCTTCACGCCGACGCTGATCGCGCCCGGCGCGGCGGTCAACACCATCCAGACCTGGGCGGCGGGCCAGCCGGTCGCCGAGGCGGGCTACGGCCTGCCGGCCGGTTACGGCATGCTCCAGGGCACCTCGATGGCGTCCCCGCAGGCCGCGGGCTCCGCCGCGCTGCTGCTGTCGGCCGCGAAGCAGAAGCGCATCGACCTGACGCCCGCGGAGCTGCGCACCGCCCTCACCTCCACCGCCCGGCACATCAAGGGCCTGCAGGCCTACGAGGAGGGCGCCGGCCTCATCGACGTCGAGGAGGCCTGGGACTCCATCCGTGACGGGGCCACCGCGCACGAGTACAGCGTGAAGGCGCCGGTAGACACCGCGATCGAGCAGTTCCTGAAGACCCCCGGCTTCGGCACCGGCCTCTACGACCGCGAGGGCGGCCTGAAGGCGGGCCAGAAGAAGACGTACGACATCACCATCACCCGTACGTCCGGTCCCGACCGCGCGCTCCGGCACGAGCTCGACCTCGAGAACAACACCGACCGAGCCTTCCGCATCGTCGGCGACGACGACGTCCGGCTGCCGCTGAACGAGCCGGTGACCGTCAAGGTCCAGGCCTCGCCCCGGTCGGCGGGCCTCAAGAGTGCCATCCTCGAGGTCGACGACCCGCGCACCGAGGGCGTCGACCGGCAGATCCTGAGCACCGTGGTCGTCTCGGCTCCGCTGGCGCACACCTTCTCCGCCTCCGGCACCGCCCAGCGCAACGCCACGACCTCCTACTTCGTCACCGTGCCCGAGGGCGCGAAGACGCTGGAGATCGCGATGAGCGGGCTGAGGGCCACGAGCCAGACCCGGTTCGTCGCCATCCACCCGTACGGCGTCCCGGCCGACCCGACGTCGACCGTCAACTGCTACCCGAACTACGACAACCCGGCCAACACCTGCCGTCCCGACCTGCGTTCGTTCGTGAACCCGCAGCCGGGCGTCTGGGAGATCGAGGTCGAGGCGCGCCGCACCTCGCCGCTGCTCGACAACCCGTACAAGCTGGACGTCGCCGTGCTCGGCGCGGTCTTCGACCCGGAGACCGTGACCGTGCCGGAGGCCAAGGTCGGCACCCCGGCCGACGTCTCCTGGGAGGTGACCAACGAGGCCGCCGCCCTGGACGGCAAGCTGGTCGGCGGCCCGCTGGGCTCCGCCCTGTCGGACCGTCCGGCCATCGGCACGGGCGACGTCCGCACCACCACGGTCGAGGTGCCCGAGGGCGCCGCGTCGCTCGACGTCGCCATCGGCAACGTCTCCGACGCCTCCGCCGACCTGGACCTCGCGGTCTACGACGCGGCCGGCGTCCTCGTCGGTCAGTCCGCCGACGGCGACTCGGAGGAATCGGTGTCCGTGGCCGGCCCTGCGGCCGGTACGTACACCGTCGAGGTCGTGGGCTACTCCGTCCCGGCCGGTTCCACCGACTACGACTACCGGGACGTGTTCTTCTCCGCCACGCTCGGCGAGGTCACGGTCGACGGCTCCACGCCGGTGCGGATCGGCACGGGCGAGTCGGCCACCGTCTCCGGCACCGTCACGGCCGCCGCGGCGGCTCCCGGGGGCCGCGAGTTCTTCGGCCAGGTCCAGCTGGTCAACGCGCGCGGCACGGTCGCGGGCACGGGCAGCGTGACCATCGAGAAGGTCGTTCCGTAACCGACGGCCACCACCGGGGGCGGGCGTCCACCAGGGCACCCGCCCCTTCGTCGTACGCGCCCCGCGCCTGCGTCGGTCACTCGCAGGTCAGGGTGCGGGAGGCGGGCAGGGCGGCGGTGACGCGCACCCGCTCGGGGGCGATGTCCTCCTCACCGACGATCACGGCGTCCGGGACGGTGCCCTCGCGGGGCAGGCCGACCAGGACCCGGTCGCCGGTGTGCAGCCGGGGCCTGCCGGTGGCCCCGGTCAGGAAGGTGACCTCGTCCCGGTCCTCCGCCGCGGTGCCCGGCTCCGGCTTGTAGCCGCGGGTCACCTCCAGCGTGACGCGGTCCCGCCCGGCGCCCGGCACCGGTTCCACCTCCGCCACCGTGCCCTCGGCGACGAGCCGGGCACAGGCGAGGTAGCGGGGACTGCCGAAGAGGACACCGGCCGAATCCCCGGCACCCGTGGGCTGCTCGGCGCCCGCCGCCCTGTCGGCGGACTCGGCTGCCGAGGAGGCCGTGTCGCCCTGCCCGGACTGCGTCACGAGCCGGCCCGTGCCGAGGACCACCGCGGCGGCCGCCGCTGCGGCGAGCACGCCGAGGGCGACCCGCAGCGGGCGACGGGCACGGCGGGGCGCGGGCAGGGGCCGCACCGGCGCGAGGAGGCCCGCCGCGGGCCTGCCACCGGGGACGTCCGAAGCCCCGGCCTCGACCGCCGGGGCAGCCTCCGGACCGCCGGCCCCCGACCCCGCGGCCTCCACTCGCACGGCCGGCGCCCTCCCTGCTGCCAGCGTTTCCCCGATCAGGCCCAGCTGCTCCCGCAGCACGGCGACATCGGCGGCGGCCGCGTCCCGCGCGGCCATGAACGCCGGGTCCTGCCGGGCAGCGGCGGGCAGCGGCTCGTCGAGGATCGCGGCCATGAGCGCGTCGACGCCGTCGTACGCGGTGCCGTGCTCGTCCCCGGTGTTGTTCCGGTCGTCGTCGTGGACGCTCACGTCACACCACCTCGTCCTCGTGCAGGCGGGCGCGCAGGGCCCGTACGGCCGTGTGCAGCCTGCTCTTGACCGTGCCCTCCGGCACACCGAGCTGCTCGGCGATCGAGCGCACCGGAAGGTCGGCGTAGAAGCGCAGCACGACGACCTGGCGCTGGGCGTCGGGCAGCCCGTCCAGGCCGCGGGCGACGGCGAGGGAGAGCAGACGGGTCTCCTCGTCGGCCGGGGGTCCGGCGGGGCGCAGCGCGGCGAGGCGTTCGCCGAGCCGCTCCTGGCGGCGTTTGGCCCGGTGCCAGTCCATGGCGAGGTTCGAGGCGACGACGGCGGCCCAGGCCGAGACGTCCCGGGGCGCCGCCTGCCCGCTCGCGGCACGCTCCAGCAGCCGCAGCCGGACCTGCTGCACCCCGTCCGGCAGGTCGGTCTGCGGGACCCCGCCGAGCGCGAGCACCGCCCGTACCCGGCGTTCCTGCGCCGCGTCCAGCGGGTCGTCGTCCACGGCGCCGGACGCCTGCCGGCCGTGCCGGATCCTTCCGCGCAGCACTGCCCACCCCCCTCACACTGTTTCCCCTACGACGCCGGTGCGGCCCGGAACGTTCGCCCGCCGCGCGAATCGGTTGTCGACCGGTTGCGAACCGGGCAGAGGCGTACGTCACACCTCCGTGTGAGTGGAGTGGGGCGGGGCAGGGAACCTTGCGGCCGACGACCCCCGACGACTGAATTCCTGCAGCTCACAGGGGTGGTGACCGCAGGTCCACGACCGGTGGGGGGTGCCGGCGCGTCCCACTGTGCGGGCAGGGAGCGCAAAGAACTGGACAGGCGGGCCGTGGTCGGCCGCATGATGGAAATGCCCCGGCCGGCAGGCAAAGGGCACATGTACGCCGTATACGTCGTATGACGCAGAACGCAGTGAGGGAGACGCCGTGAGGGTCGGAATCGTCGGAGCCACCGGTCAGGTGGGCACGGTCATGCGCAGCATCCTCAAGGAGCGGAACTTCCCGGTCACGGAGCTGCGCCTGTTCGCCTCGGCCCGCTCGGCGGGGACGGAGCTGGACGGCGTGACGGTGGAGGACGCGTCCACCGCCGACTACACCGGTCTGGACATCGTGCTGTTCTCGGCGGGCGGTACGACCTCGAAGGCGCTGGCCGAGAAGGTCGCCTCGCAGGGCGCGGTCGTGATCGACAACTCGTCCGCGTGGCGCAAGGACCCCGAGGTCCCGCTGGTCGTCTCCGAGGTGAACCCGGACGCGATCGCGAACCGCCCCAAGGGCATCATCGCCAACCCGAACTGCACCACGATGGCCGCGATGCCTGTGCTGCGTCCGCTGCACGACGAGGCGGGCCTGGACGCGCTGGTGGTCGCCACGTACCAGGCGGTGTCCGGCTCCGGTCTCGCGGGCGTGGCGGAACTGCACGGCCAGACCCAGAAGGTCGTCGCCGACGCCGACAGGCTGACCCACGACGGCGGCGCGGTCGACTTCCCGGAGCCGGCCGTCTACAAGCGCCCCATCGCCTTCAACGTGCTGCCCCTCGCCGGCAGCATCGTGGACGACGGTCTCCACGAGACCGACGAGGAGCAGAAGCTGCGCAACGAGTCCCGCAAGATCCTGGGCATCCCCGGGCTGAAGGTCTCCGGTACCTGCGTGCGCGTCCCGGTCTTCTCCGGGCACTCCCTCCAGATCAACGCCCGGTTCGCCCGCCCGATCAGCCCGGAGCGCGCGGCCGAGCTGCTGGCCGACGCCCCCGGTGTCGTCGTCACCGACATCCCCACCCCGCTGCAGGCGGCGGGCCAGGACCCGTCCTACGTCGGCCGCATCCGCCGCGACGAGACGGTCGACAACGGCCTGGCCCTCTTCGTCTCCAACGACAACCTCCGCAAGGGCGCGGCCCTGAACGCCGTCCAGATCGCGGAACTGGTGGCGGCCGAGCTGAAGCGGTAACCGACAGCCGTTACGAGGGGGGGGGGGCCCGGGGGGCCGCGGGGGGGCCCCCCCCCCCGCCCAAAACACCCCCCAAACCGCCCCCCCCCCCCGCCGCAACGATGGATGGGTGGGCGGGCGCCGCC
>NZ_JBHXQZ010000031.1:0-63574 GCF_042717095.1 Streptomyces sp. NPDC058632
CGGTTGCCCCGTCCCGCAGCCCTGCCCGGCTACTTCGTCTCGAGGTCCCGCCGCCGGAAGCCCGCCAGGCCCAGCCACACCAGGCCGGCGGCGACGAGGGACAGCAGGAGCAGCGGGGTCCAGTTCATGTCCGCGGCGGGGAGCCGGGGGACGTGGCCGAACGGGGAGAGGTTGTTCATCCAGGTCGGGAACCGGAGGATCTGGCCGAGGTAGCCGACCACGAAGGCGTACACCGGCACGATCCAGGCCGCCGGGCCGAACCGCGGGAACCAGCCGAAGAGCACCACGGCCACGCCGACCGTGACCCACAGGGCGGGGGCGTACGCCACGGCCGCACCCACCAGGTCCGGCAGCAGCCCGGCGTCACCGGTCGAGGCCGCGCCCGCGATGCCGAAGCCGAGTCCGGCCAGCAGCAGCACGACCGTACCGCCGCCCATGGCCACGGCCAGGTGGCCGCCGACCCAGCGGGTGCGCGAGAGGCCGGTGGCGAGGAGGGGTTCGGCGCGGCCCGCCGTCTCCTCGGAGCGGGGCCGCAGGGCCGCCATGACGACGTACACCGCCGCCACGACCGTCAGGACGACCATCACCATGGAGGCGAAGGACTCGGCGACGCCGGCCCCGCCGAGGCGGTCCAGGGCCTCCTGGATCTCGTCGATGCCCTCCAGCATGGCCTCGGCGTCCCCGAGGATCGATCCGTACATCGCGCCCATCAGGAACAGGCCGGTGCCGAAGCCGATCAGCATGCCGCGGTGCAGCCGCAGGGCGAGGCCGACCGGTGTGGTGAGCGCGTCGGAAGCCGTGGGGCTGCCCAGCTTCTCCGGACGCAGGCCCGCGCCCACGTCCCGCCGGGTGGAGAGCACGAACCCCGCCGCCGCGCACGCCGCCGCGAACACCAGGCAGAGCAGCAGCGGCCACCAGCGGTTGTCGACGTACGGGTAGCCGCGCTGCACCCAGCCGATCGGGGAGAGCCAGGACAGGGCGCCGTTCTCGCCGCTGTCGCCGGCGGCACGCAGCACGTAGGCGACACCGATGACCGCGAGCGCCATGCCGGACGCGCCGCGTGTGTGCGCGGTGAACTGGACGGTGACCGCGGCGACGGCGGCGAAGACGAGACCGGCGGCGGCGTGGCCGGAGCCGTAGAGCAGCGAGCCCGCCGTGTCGATGCCCTCCATCCCCAGGCCGGCCAGGCCGACGGCCAGCAGCAGCGCCAGGGCGAGGTTGGCCAGGGCCGCGACGGACAGGGCGGCGGCGAGGTGGGCGTGGCGGCCCACGACGGTCGAGCGCACCAGTTCGGCGCGGCCGGTCTCCTCCTCGGCGCGGGTGTGCCGGGTGATGATCAGCACGCTCATGAGGCCGACGAGGACGGTCGTGAAGCCGAGCATCTGGTGGCTCAGTATGGAGCCGAAGCTGTCGTCGTCGAGGTAGTGGCGGGGGCCGGACATGGCGAGGCCGGCCGGGCTGTCCACGCTCTTGACGGCGTTCGCCCGGTCCTCGGGGTCGCTGTACAGCGTCCTGAAGCTGTTCGCCGTCATGAGGGTGCCGAGGAGCAGGGCCAGGATCCACACCGGGAGCCGGATCCGGTCCCGGCGCAGGGCGAAGCGGATCAGCGTCCGGGTCCCGGCCAGCGCGTTGCCGCCCGCGACCGGTCCGGCGGGTGCCGGAGCCTCGGGGGCGGCGGTCGCGGTGGTCATCGCAGGTCTCCGTTCGCGTGCTGCCCGTTCGTGCGCTGCCCGTTCGTACCGTGCCCGTTCGTGCCGTGCCCGTTGGCGGCGAGCTCGCTGCCGTAGTGGCGGAGCATCAGCTCCTCCAGGGTCGGCGGGTGGCTGACGAGACTGCGGATGCCGAACTCGGTGAGCTTGCGGACCGCTCCGTCGACCTGACCGCCGTCGACGGCGAAACGGACCCGGCCGGTGGCCTCGTCGATGGTCCGCAGGTCGTGGATGCCGGGCAGCTCGTCGAGGCCGGTGGCGGGCCGCTCGGTCTCCACCTCGATGGTGGTGCGGGTCAGGTGGCGCAGTTCGCCGAGGGTGCCGGACTGGACGGTGCGCCCCAGCCGGATGATGCTCACGCGGTCGGCGAGCTTCTCCACCTGGGCCAGGATGTGGCTGGACAGCAGGACGGTCCTGCCGGCCGCCTTGGCCTCGCCGATGACGTCCTGGAAGACGACCTCCATGAGCGGGTCCAGTCCGGCGGTCGGCTCGTCGAGCAGCAGCAGTTCGGCGTCGGAGGCGAGCGCGGCGACGATGGCGACCTTCTGCCGGTTGCCCTTGGAGTAGGCGCGGCCCTTCTTGGTCGGGTCCAGGTCGAAGCGCTCGAGGAGCTCGGCGCGCCGCTTCCCGTCCAGGCCGCCGCGCAGCCGTGCCAGCAGGTCGATGGCTTCGCCACCGGTGAGGTTCGGCCACAGTTCGACGTCGCCGGGGACATAGGCGAGGCGACGGTGGAGCTCCACGGCGTCCGCCCACGGATCGCGGCCGAGCACCCGGGCGGTGCCCGAGTCGGCCCGCAGCAGACCGAGCAGGACGCGGATGGAGGTGGACTTGCCGGAGCCGTTCGGGCCCAGGAATCCGTGGACCTCGCCGGTCTCGACCTCCAGGTCGAGACCGTCGAGCGCGTGCGTGCGGCCGAACGACTTGTGGAGCCCGGACACGGTGATGGCCTTCGTCATGCTTCGGAACGTACGCTCGTTTCACAAATTTGTGAAGTTAAGGAAGTGTATAAATGCCGGACTAGACTGGTCGGCGTCGCTGAACTGCGGATACGAGTGCGCAGAGGCGGACGGGACACGTACGGGCCGAGGGCGGAGATGAGCGAGTCATGACGGAGGAAGGGGCCGGACGGCCGGAGCGGGACCCCGAGGCGGTCTCCCGGTTCGTCGAGCACTTCGCCGCCCAGCTGGTGGCGGCCGGAGTGCCGCGCATGCCGGCCAGGGTCTTCGCGGCCCTGCTGGCCTCGGACACCGGGGTCAGCACCTCCGCAGAACTGGGGGAGGCGCTGCGGATCTCGCCCGCGGCGGTCTCCGGGGCGGTGCGCTACCTGGACCAGCAGCACCTGGTCTCCCGCGAGCGGGAGCCCGGCTCGCGCCGCGAGCGCTACCGGGTGCACGGCGACCAGTGGTACGAGGCCCTCACCAGCCGCGAGGCCGTCCTCCGGCGCTGGCAGGACGCGCTGCGCGAGGGCGTCGCCAGCGTGGGCCCCGACACCCCGGCGGGCCTCCGGCTGGCGGAGACGCTGGCCTTCTTCGAGTTCGCCGAGAAGGAGGTCGAAACACTCATGGACCGCTGGCGCGCCCACCGGGAGGAGCACTTCGGCCGCGACTGAGCCGCTCCGCCGAGCCGAGGCCGGCCCCCGCTCACACCGGCAGGGTCAGCCCCCAGGCGTCCTCCCGGGCCGCCCACGTCCGGGTGCCCACCGGCCCCGACACGACCGCGTCCGCCCGGTAGCGGAAGTGCGCGCCCGACACCGTCACCGTGTGCCCCTCGGCCAGCAGCGGCGACGCCTCCGTGCCCACCGACACCGGCCGCACCTCGACCCGGGCGATCCCGCCGGGGCCGGGGACGATGGAGACGGCCTCCACCGGCTGGCGCAGGTCGACGAGTGTCGCCCCGTCGACCTCCACCCGAAGCCGCACCGGCCCGCCCTCGGGGGCGGCGGTCCGGGACGGCCGGGCCGGCACCAGGGTCCGCACCAGGGACTGACAGGTCCGCAGCCACGGATGCCGCCCCGCCCCGGTGCCCCTGCCGGAGCCCTCGGTTTCGCCGGTCGCCTCCTCCCGCATCCGCGCGGCACCGGCCGGCGGAATCCGCACCGCGCCGAGCACCACGCCGTCGCTGTCGTCCACCAGCAGGTTCATCCGCCGCTCGGTGCCCTCCAGCACGGCGCGTGACGCGGCCACCGCCCCCGTGGGCACCCCCAGCGACCGGGCGAGCGACAGCGCGCCCCCGACCGGCACCAGGGCCAGCGCGCAGCCGGTCAGCTCCCGCTGCCGGTGCAGCAGCCCCACCGCCCGGATCAGGGCCTGGTCGTCGCCGACCAGCACCGGACGCCTCGAGCCCCGCCGGGCGAGGGCGCGGGCGAATTCCTCCGGCCCGTCCGGCAGGCACACCTTCGTCGTCGCACCCCCGCTGAGCACGTCTTTCGCGATGCGTACGGACTCACCGTCCCTGCGGCGGGCGACCGGATCGATGACCACCAGGAGCTGATCGGACGTCGGGGAAGTCGCCACCTCGGCCATGCCTCGCTTCCTCGGGTAGCATCTTTGTGCAAGAGCCCCTTGCGCTGTTGCGCAGGGGCTTCGTCTATTCCGGGGCATCCGGTCCGACGGTTGGCGGCCAACGGTGGTCGCGGTGTGTGCGCGGCGGAGATCCTCCGCGTACGCCCCTGACCCTGGACATGCCCCGCCCGGAAGGGGTGTACGCGCGTGCCCGCACTTGTGCTGCTCGGTGCTCAGTGGGGTGACGAAGGCAAGGGAAAGGCGACGGACCTGCTCGGCGGATCCGTCGACTACGTGGTGCGTTACCAAGGCGGTAACAACGCCGGCCACACGGTGGTCGTGGGCGACCAGAAGTACGCCCTCCACCTGCTCCCTTCCGGAATCCTGTCTCCCGGTTGTACTCCCGTCATCGGCAACGGTGTCGTCGTCGACCCCTCTGTCCTGTTCTCCGAGCTGAGCGGGCTGAACGAGCGTGGCGTCGACACGTCCAAGCTCCTGATCAGCGGCAACGCACACATCATCACGCCGTACAACGTGACGGTGGACAAGGTGACGGAGCGCTTCCTCGGCAAGCGCAAGATCGGCACCACCGGCCGCGGCATCGGCCCGACCTACGCCGACAAGATCAACCGCGTCGGCATCCGGGTCCAGGACCTCTACGACGAGTCGATCCTCACCCAGAAGGTCGAGGCGGCCCTCGACGCCAAGAACCAGATGCTCACCAAGCTCTACAACCGGCGCGCGATCGCCGTCGAGCAGGTGGTCGAGGAACTGCTGGGCTACGCCGACAAGCTGGCGCCCTACGTCGCCGACACCGTCCTGGTCCTCAACCAGGCGCTGGAGCAGGACAAGGTGGTCCTCTTCGAGGGCGGCCAGGGCACCCTGCTCGACATCGACCACGGCACGTACCCCTTCGTCACCTCGTCGAACCCGACCGCGGGCGGCGCCTGCACGGGCTCCGGCGTGGGCCCGACGAAGATCAGCCGGGTCATCGGCATCCTCAAGGCGTACACGACCCGCGTCGGCTCCGGCCCGTTCCCGACGGAACTCTTCGACGAGGACGGCGAGGCGCTGCGCCGCATCGGCGGTGAGCGGGGCGTCACCACCGGCCGCGACCGCCGCTGCGGCTGGTTCGACGCGGTCATCGCCCGCTACGCGACCCGCGTGAACGGCCTGACCGACTTCTTCCTCACCAAGCTCGACGTCCTCACCGGCTGGGAGCAGATCCCGGTCTGCGTGGCCTACGAGATCGACGGCAGGCGCGTCGAGGAACTCCCGTACTCCCAGTCGGACTTCCACCACGCGAAGCCGGTCTACGAGAACCTCCCGGGCTGGTCCGAGGACATCACCGGCGCGAAGTCCTTCTCCGACCTGCCGAAGAACGCCCAGGCGTACGTCAAGGCCCTGGAGGAGATGTCCGGCGCCCCGATCTCCGCGATCGGCGTGGGACCGGGCCGCGACGAGACGATCCAGATCAACTCGTTCCTGTAGTCCGGCCCTGCGGTATCCCCGCAGCACCCCGCCGTACCGACGTCCCGGTGACCCGTCCAGGGTCACCGGGACGTTTTCGCGTCCGGGACGAGCCGGCCGCCGCCCCGGGTTCAGCTGAAGACGATCATCGAGCCCTGGGCCAGGCTTCGTGTGGCCGCCGCGTGCAGGCCGAGCCAGACGTGGCGTTCGCGGGCGAAGGGGCTGGGGTCGTACGGGGCGGGGACGGCGGGCTCCTCCAGCTCGGTCGGCCCCTGCGGGGGCTCCGGCGCGGCCGGGGGGTTCGCCGGGTCGATGCCGAGGGCCGGGGCGACGACCTCCAGTTCCCGCAGCAGCGCGTGGGAGGAGCCCAGCGGGCCGCCGCCGGCGAGGAGTTCGTCGCTGGAGAGCGGGTGCGGGAAGTCCACGGGGACGTAGGCCCCGGCGTGGTCGTAGTGCCACACCAGGTGCGACTGCTGGGCCGTCGTCTCGAACATCTCCAGCAACTGCTCGTAGTCACCGCCCAGCTCGCCCACCGGGGTGACCGGCAGTCCGCACACCTGGAGCAGGTAGGTGCGCCGCAGGAAGTGCAGCGCGTCGTAGTCGAAGCCCGCGACCGGGGCGACCTCGCCGGACAGACCCGGCATGTACTGGTACACCGGCACCGGCGGCAGCCCGGCCTCGGCGAGCACCCTGTTGTACTGCGCGAGTTCCTCGGCGAACGGATTGTCGGGCGTATGGCACAACACGTCGACGAGCGGTACCAGCCACAGGTCACAGGCCAAAGAGGGCTCCTCGCATAGCACGTCCACCGCATCCGGTACGTCTGGCACATCCCGTGCGGCGGTCAGGGAAGGGTATCGGCGCGGCACGAGGGTGACTCCCCTCGTGCAGGTCCTCTACCCATACGAACACAGACGACGCGGGACCCGGCCCCCGGGCTCCGCCTCGCCGCACGCACCCCGGCCGTTCAGTCCGCGGGGAGCTGTTCGACGAGGGCGAGGGAATGGGCGTCGTACGACGCGACGACCGCGCGGGCGGAATCGGTGTCACGGCGCACCAGCGCGTCGACCAGATCGGTGTGTTCGCACCACAGCCGCCCCCGCAGATCGGGCAGCCGCCGCAGATGCTGCACCACGCACACCCAGGTCTGGACGCGGAGCCGGTGCAGGAAGGCGGTGAGGTGGGGGTTGCCGAACAGGGCCCCGAGCTCGCGCCAGAAGCGCAGGTCGTAGCCGATCAGTACGGTGAGCTCCCCGGCGAGGGCCGAACGCTGGGCCTCCTCGCCGCGCCGCCGGACCCCGGCGAGCGCGGCGGCGACCCGGGGCTCCTCGGGCCGGATGTGGGCCAGGCGGCCGTGGGCGTCGGTCAGGGCGCGGAACATCCCGTCGATCACCAGGGTGCGGGCCTCGATCATGCCGCGGAAGTCGTCGACGGAGTACTCGTGCACCCGGAACCCCCGGTGCTGGTCGGCGTCGAGCAGCCCCTGCGCCGACAGGTCGACCAGCGCCTCCCGTACGGGGGTCGCGGACACCCCGTACTGGTCGGCGATCTCCTTGACGGTGAACTCCTGCCCCGGCTCCATCCGCCCGGCCAGCACCTCGTCACGGAGCGCGTCGGCGATCTGCTGCCGCAGCGTGCTGCGCGTCACCGCGCCGTTGCCGCTGATGCCGGGCATGGCCGGGGGTCTCCCTCGTCGCGTTCTCGTGCGTTCTCATGGCGTGACCGTGCGACGCGTCCGTCCACGGTCATGCCACTTTACGTGTTCGAGTGACCCGAGTCTGTTCGATTCTTCGGGGCGTCCGGGTCACTCCACGAAGTCGTCCGCCGCCGACAGCGCCGAGTCCAGCGCGGCCAGGCCCTCCTTCAGTTCGGCCTCGCTCACGGTGCACGGCGGGACGACGTGGGTGCGGTTCATGTTCACGAAGGGCCACAGGCCGTTCGCCTTCGCGGCGGCGGCGAAGGCGGCCATGGGGGCGTTCGCCTCACCGGCCGCGTTGTAGGGGACCAGCGGCTCCCGGGTCTCCCGGTTCCGCACCAGTTCCAGCGCCCAGAACATGCCGACCCCGCGGACCTCGCCCACACTCGGGTGCCGCTGTGCCAGCGCGTGCAGCGCCGGCCCGACGACGGACTCCCCGAGCCGCGCCGCGTTCTCGACGACGCCCTCCTCGGCCATGGCGTTGATCGTCGCGACGGCCGCGGCGCAGGCCAGTGGATGCCCGGAGTAGGTGAGCCCGCCCGGGTACGGCCGCTTCCCGAACGTGTCCGCGATCGCGCCGGAGACCGCGACGCCGCCGAGCGGCACGTACCCGGAGTTCACGCCCTTCGCGAAGGTCATCAGGTCCGGCACGACGTCGTACAGGTCCGCCGCGAACCAGGTGCCGGTCCGGCCGAACCCGGCCATCACCTCGTCCAGCACGAAGACGATCCCGTGCCGGTCGCACAGTTCCCGCACCCCGGCGAGGTAACCGGGCGGGGGCGGCATGACGCCCGCCGTCCCCGGAATGGTCTCCAGGACGATCGCCGCGATCGTCGACGGCCCCTCGAAGGCGATCGTCGTCTCCAGGTGCTCCAGCGCCCGCGCGCACTCCTCTTCCTCCGTC
Organism: Streptomyces sp. NPDC058632; assembly: GCF_042717095.1. Taxonomy (NCBI): domain Bacteria; kingdom Bacillati; phylum Actinomycetota; class Actinomycetes; order Kitasatosporales; family Streptomycetaceae; genus Streptomyces; species Streptomyces sp. NPDC058632. The sequence continues at coordinate 8,281 of NZ_JBHXQZ010000031.1, forward strand.
TGCGCGTAGAAGCGGGAGCGGTACAGGAACGGCGCCCAGAAGTGCACGACCCCGGCCGTGCCGCTGTCGGAGGCCCAGCGGCGCGGGTCGCCGGTGAGGTTCACGGCCTGCTGGGTGCCGCCGTGGTACGAGCGGTACGCGGAGAGCGCCTTGGGCCGCCCGGTGTGCAGCCGCGCCATGCGCAGGGCGTGCTCGACGGCGTCCGCGCCCCCGTTGGTGAAGAAGATCTTGTCCAGGTCGCCCGGCGTCCGCTCGGCGATCAGCCGCGCCGCCTCCGACCGCGCCTCGACGGCGAACGCGGGCGCGAACGTCGTCATCCGCCCGGCCTGCTCCTGGATCGCGGCGACGACCTTGGGGTGCTGGTAGCCGACGTTGGTGAAGACGAGCCCACTGGTGAAGTCGAGGTAGCGCCGGCCCTCGTAGTCCCAGAAGTACGACCCCTGGGCCCCGGCGACGGCGAGCGGGTCGATCAGCTCCTGCGCGGACCAGGAGTGGAAGACATGGGCACGGTCGGCGGCCTTCACGGTGGCCCCGGCCTCGGCGTTCGGCTGAGCAGTCATACGGGCGAGCGTAAGTCGTGACCCTCCCTCTTTGACAGCGCGCTGCATTTCTGTCAGCATGCTGTCGTAAAGGTCGGTCCGGCCGGACCGACCGGCCGTCACCGAGGCGGCCTCACGCACCGGTGCACCCAGGGAGCGGTCATGATCCGTAAGCCCGTCCATCTCGCCGTCTACGACACCTTCGCCGACTGGGAGACCGGTCACGCCACCGCGCACCTCGCCCTCGCCGGGTACGAGGTCCGTACCGTCGCGCCCACCGGGGCGCCCGTCACCAGCGTCGGCGGGCTGCGCGTGCTGCCCGACCTCGCGCTCGACGAACTGCGACCCGAGGACAGTGCGCTGCTGATCCTCACCGGCGCCGGCCTCTGGGACGAGGGTGACGACCTCGCCCCCTTCGCCCGCAGGGCCCGCGCGTTCCTCGACGCCGGGGTGCCCGTCGCCGCCATCTGCGGCGCCACCGCCGGACTCGCCCGCGAGGGTCTGCTCGACGACCGGACGCACACCGGCGCCGTCTCCTTCCACCTGGCCGCGACCGGTTACGCCGGCGGCGCGCGGTATGTCGAGGCCGACGCCGTCACCGACGGTGAACTCGTCACCGCCGGCCCCACCGAACCCGTCGCCTTCGCCCGCGAGATCTTCCGGCTGCTCGGCGCCTACGACGAACCGGCGACCGACGCCTGGTACCGGCTCTTCCACGACTCCGACCCCCGGGCGTACGCCGAGCTCGAGGAGGCCCTGGGCCGGTGAGCAGGGAACAGCAGGATCTGCTCAGCCGCGGCGCGCTCGGCGCCTTCCGGCTGAACGGCGAGTTCCTCGCGGTCGCCGAGGAACTCGCCAGGCCCGCCGGACTCACCGCAGCCTGGTGGCAGGTGCTCGGCGCGGTCCTCCGCGAACCCCTGCCGGTCTCCGGCATCGCCCGCGTCATGGGCATCACCCGGCAGAGCGTGCAGCGCATCGCCGACCTGCTGGTCGATCGCGGTCTCGCCGAGTACCGGCCCAACCCGGCGCACCGCCGCGCCAAGCTCCTCGCCCCCACCGAGCGGGGGTACGCGGCCGTCGCGGGGATCGGCCCCGGCCACGCGGCCTTCGCGAAACGACTCGCGGAGGCGTTCGGCGAGGCCGAACTCGCACAGGCGGTCCAGACGATGGAACGCCTGTGCGCCGTGCTCGACGACCTCGGCCCACCCGTGTCGCCCACCGTGTCGCCCACCGTGCCGTCTGCTGTACCGCCTGTTACGGAACCGTAGACGACGCCCGGCTCACCCCGGACCTTGCCCGGTTTATCCTCGGGCTGTTGCTCACGGCGGGGGAAGGCGGCAGAGCGATGGAGAAGCACGGGCCGGGGGACGCGGCGGGGAGTGCGGCGGGGGGCCGGGGTGCTCGGCACCCGGGCAGGATCGGCGCGTACCGGCTGCTCGCGCGGCTCGGGGCCGGCGGTATGGGAGAGGTCTACCTCGCCCGTTCCGACCGGGGACGCACCGTCGCCGTCAAGCTGGTGCGCGAGGAACTGGCCCAGCAGGAGGAGTTCCGGGCCCGCTTCCGCCAGGAGGTGCAGAACGCCCGGCAGGTCGGCGGCGACTGGACCGCGCCGGTGCTGGACGCCGACACCGAGGCCCCGGTGCCCTGGGTCGCCACCGGGTACGTCGCCGGGCCCAGCCTCCAGCAGGTCGTCGGGCACGACCACGGGGCGTTGCCCGAGCGGTCGGTACGCATCCTCGCCGCCGGTCTCGCGCACGCGCTGAAGGACATCCACGCCGCCGGCATCGTGCACCGCGACCTCAAGCCGTCCAACGTGCTCGTCACCATCGACGGGCCGCGCGTCATCGACTTCGGGATCGCGCGGGCCCTGGAGACCGTGACCGACGGCGGCCTCACCCGGACCGGGGCGCTGGTCGGCTCGCCCGGGTTCATGGCGCCGGAGCAGGTGCGCGGCGACCGCATCACCCCCGCCTGCGACGTCTTCTGCCTCGGCTCGGTGCTCGCCTACGCCGCCGCCGGCGAGCTGCCCTTCGGTACCGCCAACAGCGGGGTGCACGCCCTGATGTTCCGCATCGCCGAGGAGGAACCCGACCTCGGCCGGGTCCCCGAGGGCCTCGCCGACCTCGTGAGGGACTGCCTCAGGAAGGACCCCGCCCGGCGACCCACCCTCGACCAGATCCTGCTGCGCACCGGCGCCGAGGACACCGTCGCCGACGGCCGTTCCCGCGAGCCCTGGCTGCCGGGCGCCCTGGTCGCCCAGCTCGGCCGGCACGCCGTACGGCTCCTGGACACGGAGGATCCCCAGACGCCGTCGCCCGCGCCGGAGGGCCCGGCCCCCGCCGCCACCCCCGAACACGCCCCCACCGCCGACGGCTCCGCCCCGCCCGCGCCGGGCGCACCCGGTGACGGTGCGCCGGTGAACCACCTGCCCACCCTGGTCGCCGGCCCGAACGGCCCCACCGCGCCGCCGGGCCCGACTGCGGGCGCCGCGGCGGCCGGGCAGCCCCCCGCCGCGTACGGCCACCCCCGGCAGTACGCCCAGCAGCAGGCCCAGCCGCACCCCCGGTCCCCCGGCTACGGCTACCCCTACAACGGCCACGGGGCCGCCGGCGCCACCCCTTCCTACGGCCCGCCGCCCTTCGGGGCCGCCCCGCCGCCGTACGGCGGCCCGGCACAGTTCCCGCGCGACAACCGTTCCACCGCGCTGCTCGTCGTGATCGCGCTGGTCGTCGCGCTCGCCGCGGGCGGCACGGTGTACGCGCTGATGAGCGGCGGTGACGGCGTCACCGCCGGCGGCAGCCCTTCGGGCACGCCGACCGAGGGCACGTCCCGGGGCACCGACGGCAGCGACCCGTCGCCCGACGGGAAGTCCTCGGCCGGTACGGACGCGGCAGGCGGCACCGCCGGGACGGATCGGACGACCTCCTCGCCGGTTGCCGACGGGGCGGTCCCGGCCGGATACCTCGGCACCTGGTCGACGACCATCGACAACGCGAGCGGGCTGCACACCCGCACGCTGACCATCCAGCAGGGCGAGGCCGGTGACACGGTCATGTCCCTCGTCGCCGACGGTCCCACCGGGAACGGCACCTACCACTGCGTGTTCGAGGGAGACCTCACCGGCACCCCGGGCCCCGGCGACCGGCTGGAGATCGGCCCGACCACCGTGACGGTCGGCCGGCCGCGCAGCGCCTGCACCCCGGGCGCCGCCACCGACATCACCCTCCTGCCCGACGGCACCCTCCAGCGCGTGAACACCGGCAACGGCGACCAGCTCACCTACTCGCGGGTGGACACGGGGCACTGACCCACGGGACCGACACGCCACGCCGACCGCACGCTCGCGCCCCGCCGTTGAACGTTCGGCGAACTTCGCTCCGCGAAGCTCGCCCGCCCCTTCCGTACGGCCGTACGGTGACCACTCCATCGAACGTGCGGCAGCGGGGGCGACGCAGTGGACGAGTGGCTGAGCGCGGAAAATCTGGTGGCGGTGGCCACGGCGATGCTCGGTATCGCCGCCTCGGGCGTCATGGTCTGGTACGAACGCCGGATACCGCGCCGCAAACGGATCGGCTACCGCGTGCAGTTGGAGAGCCCCATCGGCGACGACGCGCGGTCCGGCCGGGTCAACCGCCGGCTCGGCCTGTTCGACGAGGCGCCCGGCATGATCGACGCCACGCTGGTGCTGATCCGCATCGAGAACGACGGCTCGCAGAGCATCGACCGCGACGACTACACCGGCCCCGAACTCCACGGCCTGACCGCGATGTTCGGCAACCGCACCATCCTCGGTGTCTCGGTCACCCAGCCGTCGGACACCGAGCACCTGATGGCCCACTTCACCGCACCACGGGGCTTCGCCTACGAGGGAAACACCCTGCGCATCCCCCGCGTTCCGCTCAACCACGGCGACCACTTCAAGCTGCTGGTGCTGCTCTCCGGCGGTGACGTCGGCGACGAGATCCGGCTGACCGGCGGGCTGCGCGACGGCGAGGTGCACCCCAACCGCAGTGCCACCCCGGACGACAAGCCGCCGCTGTTCAGCCGCGCCGCCCGCATGATCACCATCATGCTCACGGCGAGCGTGCTGACGCTGGCGACGATCATCGTCCTCCGGGACGACCACCGGGGCCCCATCGGCTGCGAGGGCGGCACACTGACCGTCACCGGCTCGACGGCCTTCAAGGCCGTACTCCAGGAAGCGGCCGGGAAGTACGAGCGGGACTGCGCGGACAGCGAGCCCGACATCGTCGTGGACCCGCACGGATCGACGTCGGGCATACGGGAGCTGATGGCGGCCGGCCGGAAGTCGGAGAAGGGCTCGCCGCCGGTGGTGGCCCTGTCGGACGGCCGCAAGCCCGACGGGCTCCCCGAACTGCGCGAGAACCGGGTGGCGGTGTCGGTCTTCAGCCTGGTGGCGCACCCGGGCATAGGAATCGGAAACCTGTCCACGGCGGACGTACGGCGGCTGTACCGGGGCGAGATCACGAACTGGAGCGAACTCGGCGGTAACGACGTCGCCGTACGCCTGGTCAGCCGGGACGCCAACTCGGGCACACGGCAGGTGTTGCAGCACCGGGTACTGGGCCGGGGCGAGATCGCCAACTCGTCCTTCGACTGCCGGACCCGGGACGACCCCACGGCACCGGTCCTGCGCTGCGAACTCGAGTCGACGGAAATGGTGTTGCAGACCGTCGCCGACCTCCCCGGCTCCATCGGATACACCGAGTTCAACCGGGCCGTCGGCGCGAAGGACGTGGACCGGCTGAGCCTGGACGGCAACGCCCCGTCCGTCGACGCCCTGGAGCAGGGGGACCACTCCTACCCGTTCCGCGAGATCGAGTACGCCTACACGTACGGGCGGCCGCCGTCGAACTCACTGGCGTCGAGCTTCCTGACGTACCTGACCCGCGGCATCGGCCACGACGTGATCCACACCCACGGCCACCTCCCGTGCCTGAACCCGGGAGTCCAGCGCCTGTGCGCCGACCCCGAACTCTGAGCCGCCCCGGCACACCGGGAGCGCTCACCTCACCTCACCTCCGGCGGCCGCTGGCGGGGCATGTTCGGGCGGGCGGCCCCGGGCGCGGTCGCGAAGCGGCCGTGGGGCTGGCCGGCCGACTCGGGGCGGCCCGTGCCCGCCGGCGCCCCCTGGATGCCCGGCGGCACGCTCGCGCCCGTACGGAAGTCCATCATCCAGTCCGCGGTCTCGGCCCGGACCAGCTCGTCCACGTCCTCCGAGAACCGCCGCAGCACGGACAGGCACCGCTCGGCCGCCTCGCTCGCGGTGCCCTCGGCCGGGCCCAGGATCTCGCGGACGCACTCCGACGCCCAGTCGAACTGGAACGCCTGGAGCCGCCGCTGCACGGCCTGCGCGGTGGCCACGTCCCGCATCCAGCCGGACGTCACCCCGAAGAACCGGTCCGCGGCCACGCAGACCACCGCGAGCAGCAGCGCCATGTATCCCCAGGGGGCAGCTCCGTCGGTCGCTCCGGTCAGGTCCAGCAGCGGCAGCGCCGCTCCGGTGGCCGCCCCCGCCACGGCCCCCGTACGCAGCGCCCGCGCGCACCGCCGCTTCCCGACCCGGTCCGAGAGGTACCAGGCGGCGGTGTCCAGCGCCCCGCGCTCCACCCACCGGTACAGCTCGTCCAGCCGGGGCGCGGGTTCGCCCCAGTCCCCGAGCGGGAACACCCGCCCGGCCAGATCGCCCGGCCGCAGCCCGGCCGCCCCCTTGCCGAGCCCGTCCTGCGGACGGTCCTCGGGCTGCATCTCCGGCTGAACCACCCGGTACTCCCTACTGACCTTGGAACCTGACCCCGAACCCGACCCCGAATCCGACCCTGCCCCGACCTGACCTCTGCCGGACTTCCACGGGACCCCTGCGGGCCCCCGCGCGACGCCGGCCCGCCGTCTGCCCGGCGCCGGACCCGGACGGCCGACACGGAGATCGACACGGACATCGGCGCGGACGTGCCGGCCCCCCTTCCTACCGCCCAACGGGTGGCCGCGTCGGGGGTTCGGGTGCCGCTTCCACCCGGAAGAGGGCTGTGATCAGGTATAGGGCGCGAGGACGACTCACTCGAAAGAGTGCTGGGGCGACGGCCGCCCGGACCACGTAGGCTCGTGCCGAACGGGAAAGTCCCGTACGGACGGACCGACCAAGGAGCTGAATCGTGATCCCCGGTGGTGGCCAGCCCAACATGCAGCAGCTGCTCCAGCAGGCCCAGAAGATGCAGCAGGACCTGGCCCAGGCGCAGGAGGAACTCGCGCACATGGAGGTCGACGGCCAGGCGGGCGGCGGTCTGGTGACGGCCACCGTCACCGGCTCCGGCGAGCTCCGCGCCCTGAAGATCGACCCGAAGGCGGTGGACCCCGAGGACACCGAGACCCTCGCGGACCTCGTCGTCGCGGCCGTCCAGGCGGCCAACGAGAACGCGCAGACCCTCCAGCAGGAGAAGCTCGGCCCGCTGGCCCAGGGCCTGGGCGGCGGCGGCATTCCCGGCTTGCCCTTCTAAGAGGGCTCGCGGGCCTCTACGGTACGTACTGAAGGAACTCCAGGAAGGACGGGCAGTCCGTTGTACGAAGGCGTGGTGCAGGACCTCATCGACGAGCTCGGGCGGCTGCCCGGCGTCGGTCCGAAGAGCGCCCAGCGGATCGCCTTCCACGTCCTGCAGGCGGAGCCGACGGACGTGCGGCGTCTCGCCCACGCCCTGATGGAAGTGAAGGCGAAGGTCCGCTTCTGCGCGATCTGCGGCAATGTGGCGCAGGAGGAGCTGTGCAACATCTGCCGTGACGCCCGCCGCGACCTCGCCGTCATCTGTGTCGTGGAGGAACCCAAGGACGTCGTCGCCATCGAGCGTACGCGCGAGTTCCGGGGCCGTTACCACGTCCTGGGCGGCGCGATCAGCCCGATCGACGGGGTGGGCCCCGACGACCTGCGCATTCGGGAACTGCTGGCCCGGCTGGCCGACGGCGCGGTCACCGAGCTGATCCTCGCCACGGACCCGAATCTGGAGGGCGAGGCCACGGCCACGTACCTCGCCCGCATGATCAAGCCCATGGGCCTGAAGGTCACCCGCCTGGCCAGCGGCCTCCCGGTGGGCGGAGACCTGGAATACGCGGACGAGGTCACCCTCGGCCGCGCCTTCGAGGGGAGACGACTCCTAGATGTCTGATGCCACGCTGCACGCGACCGACCGGGACCCGAACGACTTCTCGGTCCAGATCGCGGATCAGATCGAGAGCTTCCTGGTCGCCGTCACGGAGGTCGCCAAGGGCGACGAGCCGGACTCGGCGGTCCCCTTCCTGCTGCTGGAGGTCTCCCAGCTCCTGCTGGCGGGCGGCCGGCTGGGCGCGCACGAGGACATCGTCCCCGACGATCGTTACGAGCCCGACCCGGGCCCGGAGGCCGACGTGGACACACTCCGCGAGAACCTCGCCCGCCTCCTGGAGCCGGTCGACGTCTACTCCGAGGTCTTCGACCCCTACGAGCCCCGCAAGGCGCCCGTCCCGGCCCGGATCTCCGACGACCTCACCGACGTCATCACCGACCTCCGCCACGGCATGGTCCACTACCGCGCCGGCCGCACCACGGAGGCGCTGTGGTGGTGGCAGTTCTCCTACTTCTCCAACTGGGGCTCCACCGCGTCCGCGGCCCTGCGAGCACTCCAGTCCGTAGTGGCCCACGTCCGCCTCAACCAGCCCCTGGCCGCCCTCGACGGTCTGGACACCGACCAGGACATGGGCGAAGACGCCCTGGAGATCGAGGCGGGCAGGGTCATGGCGGAGGAGATCGGCGTCCCGCTGGGCATGCGCCCGGTCACGTGACGGGTGTACGTCGGCTCCTCCGTGCGGGCCGGCGTGCGATGGAGGAGTACTTCGACGAGTACGGGTGGCCGACACCTGGGGAGACGGCCGAGGCGGATGCGCGACTCGACGCTCTCTTCGGAGAGACGTCGCAGGAGCGTCGAAGCGCATGAGCCACATCATCTACGACGCCGGCGCGCTGATCGCCGCGGTGGAGAACGACCGGGCGTTCCTCCACCAGCACTACCGGGCGCTCGGCAGGGGGGAAGACCCCCGTCGTCCCGGCGGGCGTTCTGGCGCAGGGCTGGGACTCGCGTCCCAAGGCGGCGGGTCTGCATCGTGTACTGCACGGGTGTGAGGTGCCGCCGCTGACCGCTGACCGCTGACCGCTGACCGCTGACCGCTGACCGCTGACCGCTGACCGCTGACCGCTGACCGCTGACCGCTGACCTGGCCAAGGCGGCCGCCGTGCTCTGTCGGAAGAACAAGACGTCCGACGTCATCGACGCGAGCGTCGTCCTCGCCTCCATCGCCCGCGGCGAGGCGCCGATCCTCACCGACGACCTGGGGGACATCAGGGCGCCGGCCGCCTGTGCCGGCCGGGAGGGCATTCGCGTCGAGCGGTCGTGAGCCGTGAGCCGTGAGCCGTGGGTCGTGGGTCGTGAGCCGTGGGTCGTGGGTCGTGAGCGTGTGAACGTGTGAACGGGGGAGTGTGTGACGCGGGGCACTTTTCCGAGTGGCCCGCGTCGCCCTGGGCATGAGCCCTCCTGCGCGGGTGCCCGGAAGTCTCACGATGCGATATCGAGGAGGCGATTTTCGGGCGCTCGATAGAATGAACCGACCGCACTGTGCACACATGTGCGCAAAACGTGGGACAACGACGGAATGAGCGAGGAGCGCACGTGGGCCTTGTCGTGCAGAAGTACGGAGGCTCCTCCGTAGCCGATGCCGAGGGCATCAAGCGCGTCGCCAAGAGGGTCGTGGAAGCCAAGCAGAACGGCCACCAGGTGGTCGTCGTGGTTTCCGCGATGGGCGACACGACGGACGAGCTGATCGATCTCGCCGAGCAGGTATCCCCGATTCCTGCCGGGCGCGAGCTCGACATGCTGCTGACCGCGGGAGAGCGGATCTCCATGGCCCTGCTGGCCATGGCGATCAAAAACCTGGGCCACAACGCCCAGAGCTTCACCGGCAGCCAGGCGGGTGTCATCACCGACTCGGTCCACAACAAAGCCCGCATCATCGACGTCACGCCCGGCCGGATCCAGGCCTCGGTGGACGACGGCAACATCGCCATCGTGGCCGGTTTCCAGGGCGTCAGCCAGCAGGGCAAGAACATCACCACGCTCGGCCGCGGCGGCTCCGACACCACCGCGGTGGCCCTGGCGGCCGCCCTCGGCGCCGAGGTGTGCGAGATCTACACCGACGTCGACGGCGTGTTCACCGCCGACCCGCGGGTGGTGAAGAAGGCCCGGAAGATCGACTGGATCTCGACCGGGGACATGCTCGAACTGGCGGCCTCCGGGTCCAAGGTGCTGCTCCACCGCTGTGTGGAGTACGCCCGCCGGTACAACATCCCGATCCACGTCCGCTCGTCCTTCAGCGGACTGCAGGGCACGTGGGTCAGCAGTGAGCCGATTCAGCGAGGGGACAAGAAGGTGGAGCAGGCGCTCATCTCCGGTGTCGCGCACGACACCTCCGAGGCCAAGATCACGGTCGTCGGTGTGCCGGACAAGCCGGGCGAGGCGGCCTCGATCTTCCGTACGATCGCCGACGCCGAGATCAACATCGACATGGTCGTGCAGAACGTGTCCGCGGCCTCCACCGGCCTCACGGACATCTCGTTCACGCTGCCGAAGACCGACGGCCACAAGGCCATCGACGCCCTGGAGAAGAACAAGGGCACCATCGGCTTCGACTCCCTGCGCTACGACGACCAGATCGGCAAGATCTCCCTGGTCGGCGCCGGAATGAAGACCAACCCCGGCGTCACGGCCGACTTCTTCACCGCGCTGTCCGACGCCGGCGTGAACATCGAGCTGATCTCGACCTCCGAGATCCGCATCTCGGTCGTCACCCGCAAGGACGACGTGGACGGTGCCGTCCGCGCCGTGCACACCGCCTTCGGACTGGACTCCGACAGCGACGAGGCCGTCGTCTACGGGGGTACCGGCCGCTGATGACGCGGTCCGGGCGACCGGCGCTCGCGGTCGTGGGAGCGACCGGAGCCGTCGGCACGGTGCTGCTCCAGATCCTGTCCCAACGGGCGGACATCTGGGGCGAGATCAGACTGATCGCCTCCCCGCGCTCGGCCGGCCGCAAGCTGGTCGTGCGCGGCGAGGAGACCGAGGTCGTGGCGCTCACCGAGGAGGCCTTCGACGGGATCGACGTCGCGCTGTTCGACGTCCCCGACGAGGTCGCCGCGCGGTGGGCGCCCGTCGCCGTCGCGCGGGGCGCGGTGGTGGTGGACAACTCCGGCGCCTTCCGCATGGATCCGGAGGTGCCCCTCGTCGTCCCCGAGGTCAACCCGCACACCGTGCGGATCCGCCCCCGCGGGATCGTCGCCAACCCGAACTGCACCACCCTGTCGATGATCGTCGCCGTGGGCGCGCTGCACGCCGAGTTCGGGCTGCGTGAGCTGGTCGTCTCCTCGTACCAGGCGGTCAGCGGCGCCGGGCATGCCGGCGTGCGGGCGCTGCGGGAGCAGCTCTCCCTGGTCGCGGGTACGGAGCTGGGGACCGGCCCCGGTGACGTGCGCCGGGCCGTGGGGGACGGCACCGGGCCGTTCGCGGATCCGGTCGCGCTGAACGTCGTGCCGTGGGCCGGGTCGCTGCGCGAGGACGGCTGGTCCTCCGAGGAGATGAAGGTCCGCGACGAGTCCCGCAAGATTCTCGGCCTGCCCCGCCTTCCGGTCGCCGTGACCTGTGTCCGCGTGCCGGTGATCACCACGCACTCGCTCACCGTGCACGCCCGGTTCGAGCACGAGGTCACCGTCGACGCGGCCCGCGAGATCCTCGCCACCGCGCCAGGCGTCGTGCTGTACGACAATCCCGCCGCAGGCGAGTTCCCCACGCCCGCCGACGTCGTCGGCACGGACCCGACCTGGGTGGGGCGGGTCCGCCGGGCCCTGGACGACCCGACGGCGCTCGAGCTCTTCGTCTGCGGCGACAACCTCCGCAAGGGCGCCGCCCTCAACACCGCGCAGATCGCCGAGCTGGTGGCGGTGCCGGTCCGGCCCTGACCGCCCGCCCGCCCGCCTCGTAAATAATGCTTGGTCACGGCATTTGCTTTGTAGGATCTGTGCAAGTGATGTGAACCGGTCATGGTGCTCTGATCTCTTGATCCCGACCGGCAGGCAGTCAAGGATTTACCTTCCGCCCCGCGCAACCGCGTGCCGGGCGGAGAGCGTCTTTGCGGGCACCCCTTTTTCCGGGCGTGCCGGAGGACGAGGTGGTCTTTTCCGGACGTGGGGACGTCCGGAGCCGGACGTGGGGACGTCCGTTCATATGAGGCATAGGGGAAGAGCGGGACGCATGAGGGCATTCGGTGTGCTGTCGGTGGTGCTGCCCGGCATGGACAGGGGACGGCCGGTTCCGGACGCCCTGATAAACGTGTCGTCCGGCACGTACAACCCTCATGGGGGGACGTGTGTCCAACTGGCGTGGCTGAGGTACTCGACTTCGCAACGCCGCGCGGCCCGGCTCTACGCCCGCCCCGCCAGGCACTCCGACCCCGCAGGGCCGGTGCGTCCGGTGGCATGCCGGTGATTGCGCCGATGCCCGCAGCGCGGCCCGCCCGCATACCCAGTCAGCGTGACGGCGGTGCCGACGACGTAGTGGCGGCCGGCACGACCGTCGACCACCTCACCGAGACCTACCGCGCGCACTACCGGTCGCTGCTGGGCCTTGCCGCGCTCCTCCTCGACGACACCGCCTCCTGCGAGGACGTAGTCCAGGAGGCGTTCATCCGCGTCCACTCCGCCCGCAAACGCGTCCGGGACCCGGAGAAGACCCTGGCGTATCTGCGTCAGACGGTCGTCAACCTCTCCCGTTCCGCGCTGCGCCGCCGCATCCTCGGCCTGAAGCTGCTCTCCAAGCCCATGCCCGACATGGCGAGCGCGGAGGAGGGCGCGTACGACCTGCTGGAACGCGACTCCCTCATCAAGGCGATGAAAGGACTCCAGCGCCGTCAGCGCGAGGTACTGGTGCTGCGCTACTTCGCCGACATGACCGAGGCTCAGGTGGCGGCGACGCTCGGCATCTCGCTGGGCTCGGTGAAGGCGTACGGCTCGCGCGGGATCGCGGCGCTGAGGGTGGCCATGGAGACGCCGGTATGAGCGGCGGGAAGGACGTGCACGGCGAGGAGCGCGAGCCGCAGGAGCACGGGGCGCGGGAGAGTGCGCCCGAGCCCGCCCCCGGGGGCGGGCAGCGCGAGCCCGAAGAGGGTTCGTCCGAGGAGCCTGCGACCGAGACGCTCGCCGTCGAGGGCGCGTCCCGGTCCGACGGCACCTCCGGCTCCGACGGCACCTCCGGCTCCCGGGGCACGTCCCCGTCCGAGGGCGGGACCGGAGCCGACGGCCCGGGGTCGTCCGACGGGGACGGCCTGCGCGTGCTGCGTGGGCTGGTGTCGCCGCTCGGGCAGCAGTCGAAGCAATCGCATGCGGGGAACGGAACTGTGAACGACGGCAGCGCCGGCCCGGACGAGCAGGGACTCGACCGGCTCGGCCCGGACGAGCTGGAGCTGCGCAGCCTGCTGCACAGCTCGGTGGGCGTGGTGGAGCCGAGCGAGGGCTCGCTGGACTACCTGCGGCGCGCGGTCCCGGCACGCCGGGCACGCAAGCGGCAGATCCTCGTCGGCGCGGCGGCCGCCGCCCTCTTCGTCGGCACGGCCGTACCGGCTCTCGTGCACGTCTCCAACTCCACCGGCCCCGACGCCAACCCGTCCGCCGTGGGCCATGCCTCGCAGACACAGGGCGGCACCGGCGAGGGCAAGGGCCCGGGCGAGGGCGAGAGCACCGCGGGCGGTACCTCGGACCAGGTCGAGGGGGACCGGAAGGACGACACGAAGGACGAGGAGAAGGACACCGGCACCGGGGCGAGCACGGGCGTGACGGAGGGGGCGGATCCCCCGGCGAGCGCCGCCGCGGGGTCGCCCGTCTGTACGGACGCGCAGCTCGGCCCGGCCGTCGCGAGCAGCGACGCCCCCGACTCCACCGGCGCGGTCTACGGCTCCTTCCGGGTGGCCAACGTGTCCACCGCCGACTGCGTCGCCGGCGGTCCGGGAAGCCTGAGCGTGACGCCACTGGGTGCGGCCGACACCGCGAAGGTGGGCTCGGCCCGGCACACGGCCGGGGACGCGGCGGCGGGCCTGCCGGACCCGTCCCTGGAGGCCGGGCCACTGGTGCTCAAGCCGGGTGAGTCGTACGACGTGAAGTTCGCCTGGGTGCCCTCCGAGCCCTGCCCCACCAACGGCGGGGGCGGCGACACCGGCGGCAGCGGCGGCGACCCCTCGCCCGACCCCAGCCCGTCCGAGAACCCGACGGTCGACGACGGCACGTCCACGGGCGGCGACACGGGTACCGCGACCCAGCTCCTCACGGAGGACGGCACGACCGACGGCAGCGTGACGGTGACGTACACCCCGGAGGGGGGAGCGGGCACGGCGACCGCCACGGTGTCCAACGCCTGCGCGGGGACCGTCTACTGGACGGGACTGCTGCCGACGACGGCGAGCTGACGGCGACGGCGGGCCGACGAGGCCGGCCCGTCACACCCCTGACGGGCTCGGCTGGTCCTGCTTCTGGTCCTGGTCCCGCTTCTGGTCCTGCGCGGGCTGCTCGTCCGGGACCAGGCCCAGTTCCGTGTCCCGGAGGAGTTCCGCCTCGCGGCGCACCAGGCGGAACCACATGAAGATCACGAAGCCCACGAAGGCGAACCACTCGGCGGTGTAACCGAGGTTCTGGAAGGCCTTGAGGTCCAGCCCGGTACCGCCGGGCGCGACCGCGGGCACCGCCCGCATACCCGAGTCGCCCTCATTGAGGGTGATCCACGCGTCGTACACGTCGTGGGGCACCAGGTTCACCAGGGACGCCGAGCTGATCGCGCCGGTCTGTCCCTCGGGCAGGCCGCTGAGGGCGCCCACGCCGTTGCTGCCGGGTGTCTCGGACGCCTGGAGCGCCCCGGTGACGGTGACCTCGCCGTCCGGCGGCGCGGGCGCGTCGGCCGGGTCCGGGGCGCCGGGCAGCCAGCCCCGTACGACGGGCAGCACCTTGCCGGTGTCGGTGTGCAGCAGCGTCAGGACGTAGTGGCCGGGCTCGCCGTCGAGGTCGCGGTCGGGCACGAGGAGCTGTTCCTCGTAGCGGCCGCTCGCGGTGGCCTGCTTGCCGGAGGTCACCTTGGTCACCGGCAGCAGCGTGTCCAGCTGCCGGGCCTCGTCCTGCCGGCTGGAGGTGACCTGTTCCTCGGCGTCGCGGTGGTTCTCGACGCGGTCCTCGAACCGGCCCAGCTGCCATGACCCCATGAAGATGCAGAAGGGGATGGCGAGCAGCACGAAGACGTTGATCCCCCACCATCGGGGCGTCAGCAGAAACCGGTACACGCCCCCACCGTACGGTGCCGCGCCCGGGAACCGGCCCGCGGGGGCCGCCTCGAAGGCCCGCGGTCCCGCCGGTTGTCCACAGGCTGGGGATCCCGGTTGTCCACAGGCCGGGGGCCTCGGCGGCGCGAACCCCGCCGGGGCGGGCAGTATGGGGCCATGACTGAGAGCAACGGGTCCGGCGCACCGGCGCGGCGGACGGACCGGACCGAGCGAGTACATCAGGGCGAGCGGATGCCCGACTGGGAGAAGCGCTTCCGGGCGCCGCGGGTGTCCCTGCCCGACTGGGCGGAGGACGCCCCCGACCGTTCCCTGTTCGTGTCGAACGCGACGGGGACGTACGAGCTGTACGCCTGGGACCGGGCGACCGGCGGGCAGCGCCAGGTGACGGACCGGCCCAACGGCACCACGGACGGCGTGCTCTCGCCGGACGGCGAGTGGATCTGGTGGTTCGACGACAAGGACGGCGACGAGTTCGGCGTCTGGCGCCGCCAGCCGTTCGCGGGCGGTCCGGACGAGCTCGCCGCCCCGGGTCTGGACGCCTCGTACCCGGCCGGTCTCGCCCTCGGCCGGGACGGGAGCACGGCCGTCGTGGGCCGTTCCACGGACGAGGACGGTACGACGATCCACCTGGTGCGGGCGGGTGACGCGGCTGCGGCGCCGGTGGAGATCTACCGGCACCGTGAGTCGGCGGGCGTCGGGGACCTCTCGTACGACGGTTCGCTGATCGCCGTCGAGCACACCGAGCACGGCGACGCGATGCACTCCGCGCTGCGCGTGCTGCGCCCCGACGGCACCACGGTCGCCGAACTGGACGACACCAGGGGCGGCACCGAGGAGCTGGGCCTGGAGGTGCTGGGCTTCGCCCCCGTCGACGGTGACACGCGTCTGCTCATCGGTCACCAGCGGCGCGGCCGCTGGGAGCCCCTGGTGTGGGACGTGGCGACGGGCGAGGAGACGGACCTCTCCCTGGAGCTGCCGGGCGACGTGAGCGCCGAGTGGTTCCCGGACGGCACGGGCCTGCTCATCGCGCACAGCTTCGAGGCCCGCAGCGAGCTGTTCCGTTACGACCTGGCGGGCCCGGAGCTGGTGGAGATCGACACCCCGCCCGGCACCGTCTCGGGCGCGACGGCCCGGCCGGACGGCAGTGTGGAGTACCTGTGGTCGTCGTCGGCCCAGCCGTCTGCGGTGCGCTCCACGAGCGGCGGGATCGTCCTGGACCCGCCGGGGATGCGTTCGCCCGGCTCGGTGCCGGTGGAGGACGTCTGGGTGGAGGGCCCCGGCGGCCGGATCCACGCCCTGGTCCAGAAGCCCGAGGGCACGACCGGCCCGCTGCCCACCGTCTTCGACATCCACGGCGGCCCCACCTGGCACGACAGCGACTCCTTCGCCGCCGGCCCCGCCGCCTGGGTCGACCACGGGTACGCGGTGGTCCGCGTCAACTACCGGGGCTCCACGGGTTACGGCCGTGCCTGGACCGACGCGCTGAAGCACCGGGTCGGACTGATCGAGCTGGAGGACATCGCCGCGGTCCGTGAGTGGGCGATCGGCTCGGGCCTCGCGGACCCGGACCGCCTGATCCTCACCGGCGGCTCCTGGGGCGGTTACCTCACCCTGCTCGGCCTGGGTGTCCAGCCCGACGCGTGGACGCTGGGGATCGCGGTGGTCCCGGTCGCCGACTACGTCACGGCGTACCACGACGAGATGGAAGCGCTGAAGGCGATGGACCGCACACTGCTCGGCGGCACGCCCGAGGAGGTGCCCGAGCGGTTCGAGGCGTCCTCCCCGATCACCTACGTCGACCGGGTGAAGGCGCCGGTCTACATCTCGGCCGGGGTGAACGACCCGCGCTGCCCGATCCGGCAGATCGAGAACTACGTCCACCGCCTCCAGTCCCGCGAGGCCCCCCACGAGGTCTACCGCTACGACGCGGGGCACGGCTCCCTGGTGGTCGACGAGCGGATCAAGCAGGTCCGCATGGAACTGGACTTCGCGGAACGGCACTTGGGAACGGGGACGGGGACGGCGGAGGGAGAGGGGAAGCAGGGCTGAGGGATTTCGACGCGGGTGTTCCCCGGGCTCCGGCCGCCCGGGGAGCACCGGCAGGTCACCTCCCCGACCGTTCCCTCCCTCTGCGCCCGAGCAGTTCCGCCAGTCCCCGCCGGGTGGCGCCCAGCACCACCCGGTCCTCGTCGCGCAGGACGTACGTGTCGGGCAGGTCCCACACCAGCCCCGACGGCCCCGACGGCCCCGACGGCTCACCGGCCGCCGGGGCGCCGCCGGTCCCGGCCCCGCCGGTACCGGCGGCGTTCCCGGAGCCATGGCCGGCGCTGTTCCCGCCCGCGCCCGGCGCCGCCCGGGTCGCCGCCGTGTCCAGGGCCAGCACCCGCCACGCCCCGGCCCGGAACGCCTCGCCGACCGTCTTGCCCTCCAGCTGCGGATGCCCGCCCACGGTCAGCGCCGCGAACAGCAGCACCCGCCGCTCGACCGGAATGGCCCCCAGGATCTGCCGGCCCATCATCGCCCCGGCGAAGGCGGGTGCGGCCAGGTGGGAGACGCTGCGGCTCCGGGTCACCGCGTCGGGGTGCGCGGCCCGCAGCGTGCGGTACACGGCCGTCGCGAACTCGTCGTCGTACAGCCGCAGGACGACCCGCAGGTCGGCGCGTACGGCCCGCGCGTACAGCACGGCCTCCAGGTTGGTGGTGTCGGCGCTGGTGAGCGCGAGGAACGCGTCGGCCCGGTGGATCTTCGCCGCCTCCAGTACGCCCTCCTGCGTGACGTCCCCGAGCACCACCGGTACGCCCAGCCGCCGTGCCGTGGCCATCCCCCGCGCCTCCGGGTCGGCCTCGACGCACACCACGGGGATGTGCAGTTCGCGCAGCCGGGTCAGCACCCGCGTGCCGATCTTGCCGAGCCCGAGCAGCACCACGTGCCGGCTCAGCCCGCGCGGCGGCTTCCGCAGCGCCGACACGATGCGGAAGGTGCCCAGCGCCTCAAGGACGGCCGCCAGCATCACCGGCAGC
This sequence comes from Streptomyces sp. NPDC058632, assembly GCF_042717095.1. Lineage (NCBI taxonomy): Bacteria > Bacillati > Actinomycetota > Actinomycetes > Kitasatosporales > Streptomycetaceae > Streptomyces > Streptomyces sp. NPDC058632. Next base: position 26,243 of record NZ_JBHXQZ010000031.1, read on the forward strand.
AGCAGCAGCCCGACCAGTCCGGTGAGCAGTTGCAGTACCTGTCGGCCCATGGACTGGTTGTGCGCGGGCTCGTTGATCGCGAAGAGGTCGAGCAGGGTGACGTAGATGGCGTGCAGCGGGTGGTCGTCCGTGACCAGGGCCAGCACGACCGCCAGGACCACCACGGCCGTCGCGAGACCCGCCAGCGACCACCGCAGCCGCTGCGAGAACAACGAGGCGAACGGCGGCACCCCGGCCCGTACGGCGGGCAGCGGCGGCCCGGAGTACGACACCTGCTCCAGCACCATCGTGCCGCGTCCGGTCGCCGCCGCGACGGCCGCCGCGTCGGGCAGCATCTGCGGCCCCTGGTCGCCGCTGTCCTCCGAACCGTCCGAGCCGGCCGGGTCGTTGCTCGTCGCGGACAGCAACGCCAGCGTGCACAGGCCGGGATCGGCGACCTCGCCGGGCCGCGGGGGCCGGCGTTCCACCGCGCGCAGCATCAGCCCGTCGGTGTCGACGATCTTGCTGGTGCCGACGAGCGCGGTGGCGACCAGGGCGGGAGCGGCCGTGTCGGCGTCGGACAGCACGGTGGTGGAGGCGTCGGCGCCGGGGCGTCCACGCCCCTGCGTGTCGTCACCGGACAGCTCCGCGGCCTGGTCGAGCAGGTCCTCGATGTGCCGGCCCAGGCGCCGGTTGTAGAGGCGCAGGACGAGGCGGATCCTGGGGTTGATCCGGCGGGCGTTGAGGGCGGCGCGGATGTTGGTCTCGTCGTCGTCGTACACCAGGGCCAGCGCGGCGGCCCGTGCGACGCCCACTTCGGCGAGTACGGCGTCGGTGGGTTCGGCGGCCTCGACCAGTCGTTCGCCGGACGGGTCGTCCGAACCGCCGTTGCCGCCCGCGCGGTTGACGGTGGCGTTCACGAACCGGTCGAGCAGCGCGGCGGACGCGGCGCGGGCCCGTCCCACCACCGGTTCCCGCACCCGGAGTCCGGAGGGCGGTACGACGAGGGTGACCTGTTCCCCGTACACGCCCCGGAGCTCGGCGGCGAGGCGGTGCGCGAGTCCGTCGTCACCGCACACCACCATGTGCGAGGAGGGGACGCCCGGCAGGGTCTGATTCGGAAGGCTCACCACGAGAGGAAAGACTGCCGTATACACGCAGGCGGTTCCAGGGGCGCACGACGGCCGGTGCCGCACCGTGCCGAACGGCACTGAACGGGCCCGCCCTCCGCTCCGTATCCAGGGGAGGGGGACGCGCGCCCCGCCCCGCCGACGTCCCCGCTCCCGCGCGCGAGTCCGGAGGTACCCGGCCCGTGGCCATGACCAAGCCGGCTCCCCGCAGGGGGGCCGACGGTGACGCGGGGCCCGGTGACGGTGGCGGTGGCGGCGGTGGAACGGCCGGGGAGTCGCGGCACCTCGACTCCCCCCTCCTCCTCGTCCTGTTCCTGCTCTCCGCCGTGATGTTCCAGGACCCGATCCGCCGCGCCCTGGGCGCCCCGGTGATGCAGAGCTGGACGACGGTGTTCGTGGCGGTGATGATCCAGGCGCTGCCCTTCCTGGTGCTCGGCGTCCTGCTGTCCGCGGCGATCGCGGTGTTCGTCCCGCCGTCCTTCTTCGCCCGCGCCCTGCCGAGGCGCCCGTCCCTGGCGGTCCCGGTCGCGGGCGCGGCGGGCGCGGTGCTCCCCGGCTGCGAGTGCGCGTCCGTCCCGGTGGCGGGAGCGCTGGTGCGCAGGGGAGTGGCCCCGGCGGCGGCCCTGACGTTCCTGCTGTCCGCGCCCGCGATCAACCCGATCGTGCTGACGGCGACGGCGGTCGCCTTCCCGGACGATCCCCTGATGGTCCTCGCCCGGTTCGTGGCGAGTCTGCTGGTGGCCTGCCTGATGGGCTGGCTGTGGCAGCGCCACGGCCGCGCCGACTGGCTGCGTCCGCCGTCCCGTTCGTCCTACGAGGGGCAGAGCCGGGGTGCGGCGTTCTGGGGGTCGGTCCGGCACGACGTGATGCATGCCGGCGGCTTCCTGGTGGTCGGCGCGATGGCCGCGGCGACGCTGAAGGCGGTCGTCCCGGCCGCCTGGCTGCAACGGGCGGCCGACCATCCCGTGCTGTCGGTCCTGGTGCTGGCGGCGCTGGCCGTCCTGCTGTCGATCTGCTCGGAGGCGGACGCGTTCGTCGCCGCGTCCCTGACCCAGTTCTCGCTGACGGCCCGGCTCACCTTCCTCGTGGTGGGCCCCATGATCGACCTCAAGCTCTTCGCCATGCAGGTCGGCACGTTCGGCCGCGGCTTCGCCCTGCGCTTCGCCCCGGCGACCCTCGTCCTGGCGGTCGCGGTCTCGGTCCTGACGGGAGCGGTGCTGCTGTGAACCGGTCGCGTCGCCACCCGAACCCGAACCAGAACCCGAACCGGCAGGCGCAGGCGGCCCTGCTGTTCCTCCTGGGCGCGACCGTGCTGCACGCCGGACTGACCGACCTCCACCTGCGCTACGTGAAGGCGGGCCTGCGCCCGCTGCTCCTGCTGTGCGGGGCCGTACTCGTCGTGACGGCGGTGGCGACGGTCTGGTACGAGTGGCGCGGGGCTCGCGGGGCTCGCGGGGCTCGCGGGGCTCGCGGGGCTCGCGTGGGGCGCGACGGCGGGCCTGATGATCATCAGGGGCGTCACGAGCCCCGGATCTCCTGGCTCCTCGCCCTCCCCGTCCTCGCCCTGATCCTGGTGGCGCCACCGGCCCTGGGCTCGTACAGCGCCACCCGCACGGGTACGGCCCTGCAGAAACCGTTCGGCTTCCCGGAACTCCCCGCCGGGGGCACGCTGCGCCTCGGGGTGGGGGAGTACGCGGCCCGCGCGGTCTACGACGACGGCCGCGGCCTGGGCGACCGGCCCATCGAGATCACCGGCTTCGTCGCGCTGGACCCGTCCGGCACTCCCTACCTGGTCCGGATGTCCCTCAACTGCTGTGCCGCGGACGGCCAACCGGTCAAGATCGCCCTGACCGGCGAGGTTCCGCCGGTCCTGCAACCGGACGCCTGGCTGGAGGTCGGCGGCACCTACAGCCCGCGCCGGACGAAGGACCCGGTCAACGACGGGCCCGTCCCCTACTTCGAGGTCACGTCGGCGAAGCCGGTCCCCGCCCCGAAGGACCCGTACGACGAGGTCTGGAACGGCTGAGCGGGCTCGCCACCGCTACCACCCACCGCTATCGCTCACCGCTATCGCTCACCACCGCTATCGCTGCTGCTGGGCGGGGCTGCCGTCGGCGGCCGTCTCCCGGGCGACGGTCCCGCCCTTGACGACGGTCTCGCCCTGGATGACCCGAGGGGCATCCGGCTGCTGCGCCCGCTCCCCCTGCGGCTGCTGAGAGGGCTGGGACTGCTGTGCCTGGGACCGCCGCTCGTCCTCCTGCGCCTCCGCCTTGGCCGCGCGGGCCTCGGCCTTGAGGATGCGGGCGGACTTACCGGCCGAGCGGGCCAGATCGGGCAGTTTTTTCGCCGCGAGCACGGCTATGACGACGATGAGGATGATCGCGAGTTCGCTCAGTCCGAACATGTGGGGGTCCGTCCGTCCTTCTCGTGAGCCGTTGCCGGATGCCGCCCGTAGAATCTACAGCAATGTAGAGAATTTGACGGCGTCCGTTCGTCTATACGATGACCGCCGGGGAACGGGAAGACGACGGAAGGGAGACAGGCCGTGGTCGAACACAGTCGACGTCACCGGCGGCGGGGACAGGGCGAGTTGGAGGCGTTGGTGCTGTCGGCGCTGCGGGAGGCGGACGGCCCGGCGACGGCCGGCTGGGTGCAGGAGCGCCTGGGCGAGGACCTCGCCTACACGACGGTCGTCACGATCCTCACCAGGCTGCTCGCCAAGGGCGCGGTCACCCGTGAACGCGCGGGCCGCTCCTTCGCCTGGACCCCCGCCTCCGACCACGCCGGCCTCGCCGCGCACCGGATGCGCAGGGTGCTGGACGCCGAGAGCGACCGGGAGGCGGTCCTGGCCAGCTTCGTCACCGGACTCGGCCCGGACGACGAACGACTGCTGCGGGAACTGCTGGGTCAGCCCCGGGGCGACGGGGAAGACTGAGGCCTCATGGGGGTGTTCGTCTTCCTGCCGCTCGTCCTGCCGTTGACGGCATGGCCGATCGCCCGGCTCGCCGCGCAGCACCTGCACCCGCGGACCGCGACGCGGATGCTGACCTGGGTCGCGGCGGTGATGGCGGTGTGCAGCACGGTGTGCCTGTGTCTGGTGATGGTGGTCGGCACCGCCACCCTGCCCGGCAATCCGCTGCCCGACGGCTGGTCGGACCCGGAGGTGCGGGAGGCGGTCCCGTACGACGAGGTCGTGGGGAAGGCCGCCATCCCCGCCCTGTGCGCGGTGCTGCTGGTCTGCTCCCGGACCCTGTGGCGGCATGTCCGTACCCGCCGCCGCGCCCACCGGGCCCTGGCCGGCCTGCCGGACACGGAGGTGGCGGTCCTGCCCGACGGCGCCCCGTACGCGTACGCCCTCCCGGGCACCGGACCGCGCCGCGACCGGGTCGTGGTCACCACCGCCCTCCTGGACCACCTGGCCCCCGCCGAACGCCGTGCCCTGTTCGCGCACGAGCGCGCCCACCTCACCGCGCGCCATCACCGGTTCCTGCTGGCCGTACGGCTGGCCGCGCATGCCAACCCGTTCCTGCGCCCCCTGCGCACGGCGGTGTCGTACGCGGCGGAGCGCTGGGCGGACGAGGAGGCGGCCCGTGCGGTCGGCGACCGCCGTACCGTCGCCACCGCCATCGGCAAGGCGGCCCTCGCCTCCCGGGCCGGCGGCCCGCCCCTGCTCGCGTTCGCGGCGCCGGGACCGGTCCCCCGCCGGGTGGCGGCGCTGCTCGCCCCGGCTCCGGCCACGGGATCCTGGCCGGAGGTGTTCACCTCGGCGGGCCTGGCGGCCTGGGGAGCGGCCGTCGGGACGGCCGCGTCGGCGATGTCGTCCGCCAACGCGGCGGTGACCCTGTTCTGGATCCTGCGCGCGGCGACACCGCTGTAAGGCAGGCAGGCAGGCAGTGCAAGCAGTGCAGGCAGTGCAGGCAGTGCAAGCAGTGCGGGCAGTGCAGGTGCGGCGGGCCGGACTCTCAGCCGATACCCGGCCCGGAGCGCGGTCCCCCGTGTCCGTACGTGCTGTCGCTGCCGTACGCCTCCCGGTGCTCGACCAGTTCCCGCACCCAGCCGTCGACCTCGGTGGCCCAGTCGCGGGCGTCGTCGTGGCCGACGGTGAACCGGCTGAGCGCGTCGTGCCCGGTGTCCTCGTCGCCGCCCGCGCTCCCGCCGCCCCGCTTGTCGGCCTCCAGGACGACGTCGATGCCGCCCGGGTGGGTGAGGAAGGTCAGCTCGATCTCCTCCACCCGGTCCGCGTACGACGGGGCCGGGGTGAACCCGATCTCCTGGTGGAAGGGCAGCCGCTGCCCGGTGCCGCCGATGCGGCCGTGCTCGAGACCGGCGGACCGCAGCCCGTACCCGAGCTGCCGGAACGCGCCGATGATCGCCTCCTGGGCGGGCAGCGGACCGACACCGAGCGGACCGACACCGAGCGGATCGAGGCCGGGGCCGGCGTCCGGTTTTCGCGCCCCGGACACCGCCAGCTCGGTCCGCACGCCGAGGCGGACGTCCAGTGCCCGGCCGTCCAGCTCGGTGACCGGTGTCTCCCACGGCAGCGTCACCCCGAACGGCACGGTGCGCGCCTCCCCCTCGTCCAGCCGGAACCCGCCACCGATGGCGAAGCGCTCGAAGACGACGGTGGCAGCTCCCCCGCCCTCCCCTTCCCCGTCCTGCACCCGGGCCACGAGCTCAAGGGCCACCTGCTCGACGTCGAACGCGGTGTCGCCGCCCACGAGCCGCACCTGCCCGGCGAGCGTCCCGCCGGGCCGGACGGCCCCCGGCTCCAGAACCGTGTCGACCGTGGGCCCGCCCGACCCCGGCGAACCGAGCAGCCGCTTGAACACCATCGGGGCATCCGCTCCTTATCTGCCACTTGACCTGTCGCGTGCGTACACCTGCTTGCACCTGCGCACAGGGAACAACCGCGTGGAGCATAGAGGGAGTGCCGGGCGACGTCCGTGGCGGCCGGGTGGGGCGACCCGTGCACGGGCAGCGCGACCGAAAAGGAGCCGAACGGCAGAGGAGGGTGCCCGCCCCGCGGCTCTACTGCTGGTACGGCTGCTGGTGCTGCTGGGGCGGCTGTCCGTACGGCTGGCCGCTGCCGGGGCGGCCCGCGTCCTGCGCCTGCAACTGCTCGGCCTGCTCCGAGGACACCTTCGACTCGGCGCCGCAGAAGGTGCACTGCGTCGTGTACTTCGTCGAGACCGGGAACAGCGGCACGAAGAACAGCGTGAACTTCGTGACCCGCTTCCTGAGCGTGTGCGCGGAGGGATTCCCGCACTGGGTGCACACCAGTGTGAGTATCGCGAGCTGGTAGAGATATCCCTTGGTGCCAAAAATGATCATGTGATTGCCCCTTTCAGGCGCATGGCCGGCCGCTGCCTCTGAGGGTGCCACCACCCGCGCCACGAAAACCACCGTCCACCGGAACCACGACGCGGGAACTTTCGAGGTGGGTGAGGGGTGAGCGGTCGGCAACGTGGCAGACCCGAAGACTGCCGCACCGTGCACAAGCGGGCGCGGGCGTACGGCGGGCAGGATTCCGGACATGAGCGATGCGCGGGAAGTGACCTGCCGGTCCCAGTGGTCGGGTGCCCTGTGGTTCCTCGTCGGATTCGGGGCGACAGGGGCGGCGTCGGCCGTGCTGCTCCGGGCCCTCATGGGCCTCGCCGTGTGGCCGGTCGCCGCGGTGCTGTCCGCCGTGGCCGCCGTCGCGGCGATGGACAGGGCCACCGCGTGGGTCCGCGCCGACGCCCGCGGTGTGCACTCCCGCACGCTCCTGCGCCGCCGGAGCGTGCGCTGGAGCGACGTCGCCGATCTGCGCGTACGCCTGAAGTACGCGAACACGCCCCGGACCCAGGACGTCCGCCGCATCGTCGTCGTCCTGCGGGAGGGGCAGGACGGGAACGACGGGAGGGGCCGGGGGCGCGGGCGCAAGTGGACTCTGCCTCTGCCGGTGGGGCTCACCTCCCACGACCCGGACTTCGACGAGAAGCTGGAGGTGTTCCGTGCGCTGCACCGCCGGCACGGCACTCCGGAGTCGAGTCACCTCGCCGTCATCTCGTACCGCACCACGGGGCGCGGCTGGATCGGTTCCCTCGTCGTGAGCGTGCTGCTGCTGGCACTCGCGGGCGCGGCCGCGGCGTTCGTCCTGGCCGCCGACGCGGACCTCCGGGCCTGGAAGTCGGCCGTGCCGTGCACCGCCGGGGCCTCTGCCGCGGAGAGGAGGGAGACGTGCGTGACGACGATGCCGGCGGTGATCGAGCGCACCGAGGCGCATCACCCCAGGAAGGGCAGCCGGCTCTACTTCACCGACGCCCGCCCGCTGGAGCGGCTGGGGGTCTCCGAGGAGGCCGCGCGGGCGTTCCGTGCCGGTGACGGCGTCGAGCTGACCGTCTGGCGCGGCAGCGTGAAGGAGGTCGCCGGTGAGCGTCACGTCTGGCGCGAGCACACCGTGACTCCCGGCAGTGTCGCGGTCGCCGCGGCCGTCGTGGCCCTCGTCGCGGGCTATCCCGCCGCCCGGGTGCTGGTGCGGATACGGCGCCGCCGACGCCCCGAGGACGAGGTGCTGCCGTCGGTCCTCCCCTTCGTGGCGGTCCTCTTCGGTACGGCCCTGTGGCTGCTCCCGCTCTGCTCTCTGCACCCCACCACGCTGTTCACGTCACCGCTGACGACCTTCTGGCCGGTCGCGGGCGCGCTGGTGTCGCTGGTCCTGTTCGCCTGGGCGTGGCGCGTCACCCGCTTCCGCGGGCCGGAGGAGAGCGGGTCCGGCAGGGCGGCCCCGTCCGCCGGCCGGGACGACGACGAGAAGGAGGTGTTCCTCCGGGCCCGTTTCCTGGAGGTCGCCGACTACAACCCCCGCCGTTTCGGCACCCACGTCGTCCTGGGCGGCGACGGCCCGCCCTCCGTCACCCCGCATCCCGGTCCGGGCCGCTTCGCGGCGCGGCCGATCCCGGTGGGACGCCTCGCCCTCAGGAAGGTCCGCCCGGTCCGGGGCGGTGACGGCGACGGCGTCCCCGGTGCCTGGCACATCGCCGAACTCGACGACGCCGGCACCCCGGTCCGCCTGGCAGCGGCGCCGGCGGACCTGAACCGGATCCTTCGGCACCTCACGCCGGGGCAGGCGCCGGGATTGTCGGCAGAGGCCGCCGCCGTCGGGCGGTTCACACCGTGAGCTTCACGGCTTCCAGCCAGACGTCGTTGTCGAGGGTGCCGCCGAAGGTGTAGTCGGGGCGTGCCTTGCTGCACGTCCGCTGTCCCCAGTCGCGCTGGCGCAGACGGACGGTGTGGCAGACCTCGCCGCTGCCGACGTTGATGGCGAAGCCCAGCATGTTCGGGGCGTTCTGCTTCGAGCTGCCGATGTAGAAGTTCTTGCCGTCGCCGGTGATGGCCGTCCAGCTCGGCTGCCACGCGCCCCGGCCGTCGACCGGCTTCGACACCTGCCGGAACGCGTTGGCGGCCGATCCGTCGACGCCGTGCACAGCGATGTTCAGGGCCTTGATCGGCCGGTTCTGGCCCGCCGTACCCGCGATGGTGCCGTCGCACACCGGCTTCTGCCAGCCCTGCTCGGCGACGTACGCGCGGTAGCAGATGTGTCGTCCGGACGGGTCGCTCGCGGCGAGCCGTTTCACGGCACTGGCGGCGGTGTCCTGCGGGGGCTTCGCCGTGACGGTGGTGGTGTCCTTCGGAGGCGTCGCGGTCACGGTGACGGTGACGCCGCCACCGCTCTTCGCCCCCGGGGCGTACGTCGGCTTCGGCCCGTTCTTGTCCTTGCCTTTGTCCTTGTCCTTGCCCTTGTCCTTCGGTTTGGCCGAAGGCGAGGCGGACGTCGAACCGGGCGGGGGCGGGATCGGCCGCGGGGGCGTCTTGAGGGTCGGTGACGCCTCGGCCGAGGACGAGCCGCTCGCACGGGCGGCGGCCTGTTCCTGGCTTCCGCCGCCGTCCGATCCGCCGCTGCCCAGGATCACCAGCGGTATGACGACCAGCGCGGCCACACCGAGTGCCACCGGCCCGACGACCAGGGGCCTGCTGAGCAGTCCGGGGCCCTCGAACTCGTCGTCCGACTGCCGGGCGGCGGTCCTGCGGGCGGGTTTCGGCGGCGGTACGGGGCGGGCGGCCGACTCCGACCGGGATTCCGGGCCGGAGCCCGAACCCCAGCCCAGTCCCATCCCCCCGCCCATGCCCATGCCCATGCCCATGCCCATGCCCATGCCCATGCCCATGCCCGGACCCGAACCCGGTCCGGCCCCGGGCTCCGGTCCCGGTCCCGGGCCACCGGACGGAGGCGGGGGCGGCGGCCCCTCGGGCTCGGGAAGCGCGTACGCCGCTTCGTCGAAGTCGTCGTAGACGTCCTCGTCGGTATCGATGCCCGGAGCGGTCACGGAACCGGTGCCACCGACGGGCCCGTCGTCGTCGGCGTCGTCGAGGGCCTCCTCCCCCTTCACGAGGGACGGTGTTGGCGCCGGCACCGGCACCGGCGCCCCCGGCTCCTGCTGCTGTTCCAGCAGCGAGCTCGAACCGTCGGGGGAGACCTCGACGAACGCCACGTACCCCGCGGCGGGGTCGGAGATCGCCGCTGTGACGGTGATGTCCCGGTCGCGTGCGTGGCCGTGCAGGGTGTCGAGGATCGCGGCGTCGACCGTCTCCCCCTCCGCCACCGGCACGGGCTCACCGTTGATGGCGGCGGAACCGTCACCGGAGATGACCACCGTGAAGTGCGGGGACGGCTCGGGCGGCCTGCCGGACCCGGCGTGTTCGCCTCCGGCGACCGGCTCGTCCGCCTCTTCCCCTTCGCCCCGGCTCATAAGCGTTCCTCTCTGCCGTTCCCGGCCGCATGGCACGGCCGGGTCCGTGTCGGCGTGACCCGCGTACCGCAACGGACGCCGCGTGAAAATGGTTCAACTCCCCGGTGACAAGCGGGATAACGGCCAAAACAGCGATGACACGGGACGGAATGGCACGTTCCATCCGCGTGACGGTGACGGAGCCGCGTCCTACTAGAGTCCGAGGGTGGACGACTACGTGAATTCTGTTCGTTTCGCTGTGCTGGGGCCGGTCCGGGCATGGCGCGGGAAACAGGAACTGGATCTCGGCTCGCCGCAACAGAGGGTCGTGCTGGCGGCGCTGTTGTTACGGCGTGGACGCCCCGTACCGCTCGGTGAACTCCTCGACGCCGTCTGGGGCGAGGAGCCGCCCGCGGCTGCCGTGTCCGTCCTGCGGACGTACGTGTCGCGCCTGCGCAAGGTGCTGGAACCCGACCGGCACCCGGCCGGGCCGCCCCGGGTGGTCGTCTCCGTCGGGGACGGATACGTGCTGCGGATCGCGGACGACGCCCTGGACCTCGCCGTGTTCCAGCACCGGGTCGCCCGGGCGAAGAGGTCGCGCGCCGCGGGCGACGTGTCCGGCGCCGCGGAACTGCTGCACGCCGCGCTCGGCGGGTGGCAGGGAGCCGCGCTGGCCGGACTCCCCGGCCCGCTGGCCGAGACGGTGCGCTCCTGGCTGGACGAGGAGTGGCTCACCGCGCTGGAGGCGCGGCTGGACATCGACATCGAGCTCGGACGCCATCACGAGGTGATCGCCGAGCTGATCCCGCTCACCGGCACGTATCCGCTGCGGGAGCAGCTGTGCCGGCTGCTCATGCTGGCGCTGTACCGGTCCGGGCGGCAGGCCGAGGCGCTGGCCGCGTACCGCGGTACACGGAGAGCCCTGGTCACGGAGCTGGGCATCGAGCCCGGCACCTCGCTCCAGGACCTGCACGACCGCATCCTGGCGGCCGACCCGGCCCTGATGCCCGTCCCGGTTCCGGGCTCGACTCCCGCCCCGGCACCCGCTCCGCTCCGGCCCGCGGCCCCGGCCCCGCTCAGGCAGCTCCGGCCGTCCGGCCAGGCCGAGCCGTCCGAGCCGTCCGGCGTCGCATCGGCGGACGGGAGAGCGGCCGAGGGCACGGCAACCGGCGGCAGGACGGCAAACGAGCCGGCGTTGGACGACGGTCCGGCCGGCCGGCCGGCGGACCGGGCCGACCACTCCGACCCGCACGGTCTCCCGGAGGGAACCGCCCGTCCCGCGCAACTGCCCGCCGACCTGCCGACCTTCGCCGGACGGCACGCCCAACTCGACCGGATCCGCACCCTGTTGCCCGAGGACGGCAGGCCCCCGGCGACCGTCGTGATCAGCGCGATCGGCGGCATGGGCGGGATCGGCAAGTCCGCCCTGGCCGTGCACTGGGCCCATCGGGTCGCCGACCGCTTCCCCGGCGGCCAGCTCTACATCAACCTGCGCGGCTTCGACCCGACCGGCTCGGCGGTGACGCCGGAGGACGCCGTCCGTATCTTCCTCGACGCGCTCGGCGTCCCCCCGATGCGCATACCCGCAGGTCTCGACGCGCAGGTGGCGCTCTACCGCAGCCTGCTCGCGCGGCGCAGGGTGCTGATCCTCCTCGACAACGCCCGCGACACCGAGCAGGTCCGCCCGCTGCTTCCAGGCACCCCGGGCTGCCTGGTCATCGTCACCAGCCGCAATCGGCTCACCGGTCTCGTCGCCGCCGAAGGGGCGCACCCCCTGACGCTGGACCAGCTGACCCCCGCCGAGGCATACGACCTGCTCGCCCGGCGCCTCGGCACCGACCGGCTGGCCGCGGAACCGAAGGCGGCGGACGAGATCATCGCGCGGTGCGGCCGGCTGCCGCTGGCGCTGGCCATCGTCGCCGCCCACGCCTGCGCCCATCCCGCCTTCCCGCTCAGCGCCATCGCGGACGAGGTGAGCGACAGCCACGGCAGCCTGGACGCCTTCGCCGGCGGCGACGGCATCGCCACCGACGTACGGGCCGTCTTCTCCTGGTCGTACAAGGCGTTGTCCGCCCCGGCGGCACGCCTGTTCCGGCTGCTGGGCCTGCACTCCGGGCCGGACATCTCCGCGCCCGCCGCGGCCGATCTCGCCGGGCTCCCCCCGCGTGAGGCCCGTGGCCTCCTCGCCGAGCTGACCCGCGCCCACCTGCTCACCGAACACTTTCCCGGCCGCTACACCCTGCACGACCTGCTGCGCGTGTACGCCGCCGAACAGGTACGCGTCGAGGAGACGCCGAAGGAGCGGAACCTGGCCGTCGAACGGCTGCTCGCCTGGTACCTGTACACCGCCGACGCGGCCTACCCGCACATCACCCCGCGCCGCCGTCGTATGCCCTTGGAACCGCTGCCCGAGGCGTGCCGGCCGCTGGAGTTCACGACGCAGGAACAGGCGCTGGCCTGGTGCGAGACCGAACGGTCCAACCTGGTCGCCGCGGTGCACCAGGCCGCCGCGTCCGGACAGCCGGGCACCGCATGGCGGCTGCCCGCCGTCCTGTGGGGGTTCTTCTACCTCCGCAGCCACACCCACGACTGGCTCGACACCGCCCGTACGGGGCTGACCGCCGCCCGCGACGCCCAGGACCGCGGGGGCGAGGCCCAGGGCCTCGCCGACACGGCCGCCGCGCTGCGTACCTCCGGCAGCCTCGACGAGGCCATCGAGCACCTGCACCTGGCGCTGGCCCTGTTCCAGGAGCTCGGGGACAGGGCGGGCAGGTCGTCGGTCATCGGGAACCTGGGCGACTCCTACCTGCAAGCCGGCCGGCTCGGCAAGGCCGTCGAGTACAGCCGCAGGTCGCTGGCGCTCGACCGCGCCGAGGGGAGCGCCTGGGGGGAGGGCATCTCCCTGTGCAACCTGGGCGACGCCTACCAGCGGCTCGGCAGGTACGACGACGCCCTCGGCTGCCTCGAACAGGCGCTGGTCGTCCTGCGCGCCAGCGGCAACCGCTGGGTCGAGGGCATCGCCCTCGACATCCTCGGCACGGTCCACCGCAGGCTCGGCCGCTACGACGAGTCGGTCGAGTACTACGACCAGGCGCTCACGACACACCGGGACATCGGCAACCGGTGGGGCGAGGGCCACACGCTGGGCAACCTCGGTGAAGCCCGTCTCGACACCGAGGAGCCGGAGGCCGCCCGGACGAGCTGGCGCCAAGCCCTGGCGATCTTCGTGGAGGTCGGTCATCCGGACGCCGAGAAGGTCCGCGAGTGGCTCGCCCGCCTGCAGGACGGTCCGGCCGACGCCCGCACCCGGGAGGCTGCGCCGAAACGGACCGCCTGACATGGATCTCCTTCGATCGTGAGCCCCGCCGGGGAGCCGCCGGGATGCACCCGAACAACGGGAAAGAGATGTGGACGGTTCAACTCCGATGATCTTTTCGGAGTTGAACCGTCCACGTGCTCGCGGCGCGTGCCTCAGCGCGTCAGCACCTCAGGACACCTCAAGGCGCCTCAGCGCACCTCGCGGTAGACGCGCCCGCTCGCGTTGGCGACCGCCCCGTCGTAGAGACCCGTCCGGTGGGTCTCGGTGGACAGCACGAACCACGCGTAACGCTCCAGGAAGTCCAGGCCGTTCAGCATCTCGGTCGAGGACCGGACGAAGTCGGTCTGCTCCTGTTCGCTCGGGTAGCGCGGGGTGCCCTGGGAGAAGTCGATCAGGGCGTACTCCGTGAGCCAGACCGGCTTGTTGTAGCGGTCGTGCACGGCCTGCAGATAGCCGCGCAGCTGGTTGACGGCGTCGGGGCCGAAGTCGGCGCCGTACCAGTGCAGGGGAATGAAGTCGACGCGCAGGCCGCGCTGTTCGGCCCCCTTCATGAACCGGTCCAGCCAGCCGCCCTCGAGGTCACCGCCGGAGGCGACCGCGGGTGCGCCCAGGCGCAGGCCGGTGGACTCCAGCCGGGGCCACAGGTCCAGCGCCTGTTCGGGCGACATGGTGGCCTGGCCCGGATGGTCCGGCTCGTTGAAGCCGAGCAGCGCCTTCCCCTCCTTGGCGGCCTGGCCCAGTTGGGCGTCGGTGACCGAGTCGGGGCCCCAGATCATCGGGACGTACTCGACGCCCTCCGGCCTGGTGACACCGTCGCTGGAGGAGGCCCAGTTGTAGAACCAGGACGAACCGGAGTCGGCCAGGGCCTCGGAGGCACCCGCCACGGGGTTGAGGCTGATGCCCTTGCGGGAGGCGGCCGGGGTGTTGCCGCCCTCGCGGGGCTGCTCGGTGACCACGGGGGCCGGCGGGGCCACGGCGTTGTTGTCGGGCGGGGCGGCGGCCTCGCCGGTGCCGTGGAAGGTGACGGTCATGCCGGTGCACTGCCGGCACTGGTACACGACCTGGTTGCCCTGTTCGGTGTCGTGCTTGGACCAGCTGTACGCGGTCGGGCACTTGCCGGCCAGCGCGTCGCTGTAGGGGGTCTTCGCGTCCCGGTTCGGGTTGACGCACACCAGCGCCCGGCCGGTGGCCTCGTCCTTGACCAGGTTGTCGGCCGGGCAGGCGGCCAGCAGGTCCTCGACGCACCCCGCCGACGTGCACTCGCCCGACTCGGGCGGTGTCACGCCGTCCGGCGTGATGGTGATCGGCGACGCGACGGCGTTGACGTAGCTGACGTTGTACCAGGGCGCCAGACTGTCCTTCGGATCGAAGTTGAACTCGGCGAGTCCGGTCGGCTGTTCACCGGTCGAGCACCGGTCGGAGTACGGTCCGCAGTCGCCGACGGCGCAGTGGAACGTACTGCCCTCCTCGCCGGTGCAGCCCTCGCGGGCGAAGAACTTGCCGCGCCAGTGCCCGGCGCCGGAGTTCTCGGGGATCGTGATGGTGGCCGACTGGCCCGGGTCCAAGGTCGGCAGCCCGGTGAGTTCGGCCGACCCGTCGGCGTTGACCGTGCTGCCGATCCAGATCCGCTGGCCCGTCGTGTTCTTGAAGGTGACGGTGTGCTCACCGGTGCCGGCGTTGGCGGCCGGCGAACCCGCGATGCTCACGTCGTCCGAGCGCTGGCTCTGGACCAGCAGGGCGGTGCCGGTGACCCCGACGGCGACCAGGAGCAGCGCCAGCAGGAACGAGGTGCGTCTGCGCAGGACGGGCCTGCGCAGGACGGGCCTGCGGATGAAGGGTCTACGCATGGATCACGCCTCCTGGTGGGGCGACGTACGTCATTTCCGTCCTCTCTGCTGGGGGTTCGTGCGTGTGGTGGTGTGGGCTCTGAGGGGCGCCGGGCTGGAGGCCCTCGTCGGTGAGTCGCTGCTGCTGCCCGGGGCCGTGGGGGAGCGCAGGGGGGCGAGCGACTCGAGCGAGCTGCGCAGGGCCGCGTGCCCTTCGCCGCTGAGCAGGGACGGCGGGGGCGCGGACGGCGTCAGGGGTGACACGGGGCTCGGGGGCTTGCTCGTAGGGGCGCTGTCCACCGGGCCGCCGGCGGGGGCGGCCCGCCCGGTCTGCTGAGCGGCCCGCTCGGCCGCGAGAAAGGCCTGGCCGTCGAAGGCGTCGGCGGGGCGTGGGGTGATGGTGGGGCTGTTGCCGAGCTGTTCTCGTCGGGTTTGTTCGGCGGCGCGGAAGGCCTGGCCGTCGAAGGTGTCCTGGGCGCTGGGGGCGGCGGTGGGACTGGTGCCGAGGCGTTGCCATTGCGTCTGCTGGGCTGCCTGGAAGGCCTGGCCGTCGGCCATCTCGTTCTGGCGGGGTGCCTCGAAGCTGCTCCGGTCCTGCCCCACGACCGGTGCCACTGCCGGTGCGATGTCCGACCGCTCCCGCGAAGCCGGACGCTCCCAGCGCTCGCGCAGCGCCGCGAACTGCCGCGCGTCGGCGGCCATGATCCGGTCCCGGGCGGCCTCCATGGCCTCGGTGGCGGTGAGGGTGGGGGCGGCCGTGTCCGTGCTCGCGTTCGTGTCCGTCTGCGTACCGCTGTCGGTGTAGGCGTTCGTGGTCGTGACCGGCGCGGTCCGCAGTACGTCGTCCTGCCACGAAGTCCGGCCCCGTTGGGGCGGATCCACGCCCTGGGACGTCTCCCGCAGCGACTCCCGCATGTACGCGTTGGCGGCGTACCGCGCGACGGTCGGCATGCTCTCGGGGGACTGCTCGAACGCCTTCCTCCAGTTCTCGTCGGTCCTGACCAGGTGGAGAACCGCGTCCTCGAAGGCCTCGTGCTGGAGCGTCGACAGCCGGCCGATCCTCCCCCCGAGGCGCGCCATGTCCGGATGCGCCGACTGCGCCGAGGGCATCTCGGACGGTCCCTCCGCCGGCCTCTGTGCCGGGACGGGCGGCCACGGATCGGACCGGTCGGCCTCCCGTCCGCCGACGGACGCGTAGTCCCCGCCGGCCGGGGTCGCCGCCGACTGCGACCGGCCCGTCAGGCGGTCCATGAGCCGGCGCAGCCCGGCCGCCAGGCGGTCCCGGAGGCCTGCCGTGCCGGTCGGATCCCGCCCGTTGTCGCGACGCTCGTCCCGCAGGCGGTACTCGGTCTTGATCAGGTCACGCGCCAGTCCGACTTCGGGGCGCTCCTTGGTCAACCGGTTCCGGCTCGGGGAGGCCGCGTTGTCATCCGCCACGGTGCCCCTCTTTCAGGTCGGAGGTGCTGACAGGAAGCGACAACGGGCGGGCCGGGGGCAACGGTTCAACAAACGGGACGCCACGGCGGGGCACGGCACGGCGGCCGCGCCTCCCGCCTTCTCCAGTCCACCCGGCCCGCGGTGCCCAGGCCCGCCCAGGCACCGACGGGACCGTCGAGGTGACCGTCAGGCCGGGCCGCCCGGAGGTGTGGGCTGTGAGGGCGGCGGCGCGAACGGGTCCATCATGTCGACGGACGGCGTCTGCTTCGGCCGGTGCGCGGTGGGCTTGCAGCCGGCGAAGGGGCCCTGCGGGTTCCGCAGGGAATCCATGACCGGGCCCAGATAGTCACGGTGCCAGTTGGCGGGCCCGATCGCGTCGGAGCCGGGCCCGGTCATGTCCCCCCAGGCCAGCCACAGGGCGTGCAGCTGGGCGATCGCCTCCGGGTGCTCCCACCAGCGGCCGCACCAAGGGGCGGTGGAGGTCACCTCCCTGCCGTACACCGGCAGCAGCACGTGGTGTGTCCACAGAGTGAGGCGGCGCAGGGTGTCCGCGTACTCGTGGCCCTCCAGGTAGAGGATGAACTTGGGCGGGGAAGGCGGGGAAGGCGGGGAAGGCGGGGAAGGCGGGGAAGGCGGAGCGGGCTCGGCGGGTTCGGGGGGTGGCGCGGGCTCCCGCTCCCTGTCCGGCTCCCGTTCCCACTTCCGCTCCTGCCTGCCGGCGGCGGTCTCGGTCGTCATCGTGCTCCTAGGTACGACCGTTCGGCGGGGGGCGGGGCCGCCCCCCCCCCACGGGGAAGAATCGGGGCGACACCGCCGGGCCGCGACCCCCCCCGCCCGGCGGGGGGGGGTCGGCCGGGGCCGACCTGGTGCCCCGCGGCCCGCCGGTGGGGGGGGGCCCGCCCCGCCCCCCGCCGAACGGTCATGAATCGTGGCTACACGGCCGGGCCGCTACCACCGCCGCGCTTCTGGTGGTGGTTGCTTCCGTGGTGGCCGCCCCCGTACGGGGTATTGCCGGACTGACGGCTGTTCTGCCCGTCCGTCGGGTAGTAGGAGTAGGACGAGACCGAACGGGACACCGGGTTCTGCGGGGACTGGTAGGTGCCCTGCTGATACGGCTGCTGACTGCTGTAGGTCCCCTGCTGGTACGGCTGCTGACTGCCGGAACCCGACTGGTAAGGCTGCTGATTGCTGTAGGAGCCCTGCTGGTAAGGCTGTTGACTGCTGGAACCCGACTGGTACGGCTGCCGGGGGTAGGCCGCCGAGACGGGCGGCTGGCCGTAGAAGTCGTTGACGCCGGTGGACACCGAGCTGGTCCGGGTGCCGGCCGGTGTGAAGTCGGAGAGCTGGTAGCCCTGCATCTGCTGGGTCAGCGAGGTCATGCTGGCGTGGTACGGCGTCTCCAGCTGGTACCCGCCCGGTGCGGTCGTGGTGGGGGAGGCCGGCGGCAGGGGAGGTGCGGGTGCGGGTGTGGGCGCCGGTGGCCGGTTCTGGAACCAGGGAGCCGCCCCGCTGGCCAGCCCGGCGCCGATGGCGCCCACGGCCATGCCCATCTGGGCGGTGCCCGGGCTCTGCACCGCACCGGTGCTGTAGCCGCCGTACACGCCCGCGAACCCGGCCGCGGTCAGGTCCAGGGCCATCTGCGTGTAGTTGACCTTCTTGGGCTCCCGGTCGGGGTGCTTGTAGTTCGAATAGAGCTTGGAGAGTTCCTTGACGCCCCGGTACGCCGCCACCAAACCGGAGATGGTGACACCGCCGCCGTACGCCGCCTGCCCCGGCGTGTTGGCGGGCGCCGCTGCCGACTGGCCCGCGATGCCGGCGCCCTGGAGGACGGACGCGCCACCGACGCCGACGGATTCGATGAACTGGGTGTCGTGCTCCGCGGCCCATTTGGCGGCCGAGGAGGCGCTGCTCTTGATCCCGGAGGCGACCTTGTCGCCCACCCGGTAGAACCACTCGTTGCTGCCCGCCGGGGACCAGGGGGTCCGCTGCGGCATCTCTCGCAGGGATTCCGGGTCCAGGTTCGGGGCGTTCCTCAGGACTCTGTCCGACGGGGGCGCCGGCGGCAGTGTCTCGAAGAGCTGCCGCAGCCCCAGACTGGAACCGCTCGAATCGCTCCGGCCGCTTCCGTCCGACCCGGTGGGTGAACTCTTGCGCTTCTTTTCCTTGTCCTTGGGTGGCATGCCGTACCTCCTTGTGGTCCGGTGCGGAGCCGAGCCCTTCATGGCCGGCCCCGGCTCGCTACCGGACCACAACGGAAACCGGACGGAACGGGTTCAAGGAGCCGGCCCGCGCGGGATGAACCGGCTTCCCGGCCCAAGACGTTGTCATGGTCGCGGTATCCGTATGAGGAGGACGGCCGTCCCTCCCGGCGGAGCACCGCCCGTACCGAGGGAAAGGAAGGTGCCATGGCAGGATCCGATTCCGGAGCCAGCAGTACCGCTTCCAACGCCGGCCACTACCAGTCCGTCAGGGTTCACCGCAACGGGGGCGTCACGGACTCGCGGTCCGCCGTCCCGGACGACGCGCCCGAGCCCCACCGGGACTCCGTGGCCAACGTGTACAACCAGGGCAACGACCGGTTCTACTCGATCACCCCCAGTTCCTCGGGCAGCGAGTACAGGGCCCTGCGATGGGACCAGCGGGCGGCGGAGTGGATCAAGGACCACAAGGACACCGTCGGCAGGGCCCTGGTCGACGTCGCTCCCTCCCTCATCCAGGGCGCGGCGAACTTCGCGCCCGAAGGGCTCGCCCGGACCGCCGTGAAGACAGTGGGTCTGGGCGCACAGGTGGCGCTGACCGCCTATGACGCCTTTCAGCTGTACCAGCAGGACCAGGCCGACCCGATGCGGGTGGTCTCGCTCGGGGGGCGGGCCGTGTCCACGGGGCTCAACCTGTACAACACCCTGGGCCCGCAGGGCACCGCCACCGCCGTGGCAGGCGGTGCCGCGAACTGGGCCGCCGGCACGGCGACGGTGACCAAGGCGGTGGCCGACGCCAGCACACCGACGCTGCCGATGTACCAGCAGCGCGACAACATACCGCTCCAGGACCTGCCGGCCCGGATGCAGCCGCCGCCGGCCGGGACACCTGCGTCCTACGCCTCCACCGAGTCGTTCCACACGGCACGGTCGACCCCGGGGAACGGTCCGGCCGTTCCGGTCCCCCCGCTCACCAGCCGGCCGGTGCGGGACTTCAGTCCGCCGAGCAGCCGGGACTCGCAGGAGAGCGGTCGTGCGTCCGTGCGGGACACTGCCCGGACGCACGGTGCGACCAGGCCCCACGGGCCCGGGAGGCGGGAGGGTGGCTCCAGCCCGAGCAGGTGACCCGGGCCCGGGCCGTGGGCACCCCGGTACGGCGGGTGCCGTACCGGGGTGCCCACGCCGACGAGTTGAGGGTCCTACCGGAACGCGGCCCCCGTCCCCTCACGCGTCCGGCCGGACCACCCCGAGGATCTCCAGCGACCCGGCCGGCGCCACCGTCACCGAACGCCCCGGGCGCGGGGCGTGGATCATCTTGCCGTCGCCGATGTAGAGGGAGACGTGGGTGGCGTCGGCGTTGTAGATGATCAGGTCACCGGGGCGCATGTCCGCGACCGGGACGCGGTGGAGCAGGCGCCACTGCTCCTGCGAGGTGCGCGGGATGGCCACACCCGCCGCCAGCCACGCCTGCGAGGTGAGGCCGGAGCAGTCGTAGGAGTCGGGTCCCTCGGCGCCCCAGACGTAGGGCTTGCCGAGCTCACGGGTGGCGAAGGCGACGGCTCTGCGGCCCGCGCTGCTGCCCTCGGTGCCGGCGCTGTCGAGGACACCCGACTCCACCCACGTCGCCTGGGCCTCGTCGGCGGCCTCCCTTTCGAGCGCGGCCAGTTCGCGGCGCTGCTCCTCCGCCAGCCGTGACTCCACCTCCTGCGCCTCGTCGATGCGGGCCTGGATCGTCCTGCGGTGGGAGTCCATGGAGCTGCGGTTCTTGCGCAGCCGCTTCAGCTCGTCGGCCGCGTCGGCGCTGCGCGTGCGCAGTTCCTTGCGGGTCTTGGCCAGGGCCGTCATCACCCGGTTCGTGCCCTGGTGCGCCTGGCGGACCAGGGAGGCGTTGTCCAGGGCGCGTTCGGGGTTGTCGGCGAGGACGAACTGCACCTCGGCGGGGACACCGCCACCGCGGTACTGGGTGCGGGCCGCCACCCCGGCCAGCTCGGTGAGGCGGGTCAGCTTCTTCTCCGTCGACGTCACTTGGGCCTCGAGCGCGCCGACGCGCTTCTTCTGCCGGGTCACCTTGCCGTCGACGGCGTTGTACTTCTCGGTGGCGACCTCGGCGTCGTGGTAGAGGCGGTCGAGTTCGGCGCGCACCTCGGGGAGGGTCGCCGGTTCGGCACTGGCGGGCTGGTGGAGCACCGCCGTCAGGGCGAGGGCCAGCGCGACGGCGGCCGCCGTCCGGTGGCCGTGTGCGCCCGGGATCCGTCTCATGCGGTTCGTGGCTCCCTTCGTAGGCGCCGCGTGGGTAGGGATGGTGGGACGTGGAAATGTCATGGGGTCGCCCACACAACGGAGCCGTGCCGACCGGAGGTTCAAGGCGGACGGCACGGGAACCGGGGTGAACCGGGACGACCTCGCCGTCCGTTGTGCGCGCAGGGCACCGGACGGCAGGACCTGGGCGAAGGGATGTGTATGAACGCGGAGTTGGTGGTACTCGCGCTGTGCACGGGGTTCGGCCTCGGCTTTCTGCTGGCCGCGGTCCGGGCGATGGCGACGGCCGCGGCCCTGTGGGCGCGCGGCCGGCGGGTGATGGGGTTCGTGACGGCGCGCAAGGCGACCGACCGGCGGCGCGGCGGGCTCGTCGTGTTCTCCGACCACTTCGGCAGGGACCTCGTCCTCGATCCGGGACGGTACGGGACGTTCTACGGAGTGCCCCCGGTCGGCGGCAGGGTGCCGGTCGTGTACGTGCGGGAGCACCCCACGCAGGCCAGGCTGTGGACGCCCAGGCATCTGCTGGCGCCGTCGTTCGGGTGGTTCCTGTCCGCCACCCTGGCGTTCGGCACCGGCGTCGTGATGGCCGGGTGAGGCGGGCCGGGCCCTCGCCCGACCGTCCCCGGCGCGTCGGCGAACTCGACGTGCTGCGCGGGTTCGCCCTGTTCGGCATCCTGGTGGTCAACGCCCAGTTGATGGCGGGCCCGTACACGGCCTTCGGCGGCGGGCCCGGGGCCCCGGCGCCGGACCGGGGCGCCGCGTGGGTGGTGACCGCGCTGGTCACGGCCAAGTTCTACGTCCTGTTCTCCTTCCTCTTCGGCTACGGCTTCGTCCTCCAGTCCCGGTCCGCCCGGCAGGCGGGCGTCGCCTTCGCCCCGCGCCATCTGCGGCGCGCGGCGGGCCTGTTCGTCCTGGGGGCCGCGCACGCCGTCCTCCTGTATCCCGGTGACATCCTGACCACGTACGCCGTCGTCGCGCTGGTGCTGTACGGGCTGCGCGGGCTCTCCGCGCGGGCCGCGCTGCGTGTCGCGGCCGGCCTGCTGGCCGTGCTCGGAGTCCTGCTGCTCGGATACGGGCTGCTGACCGTCGCGCTCACCGAGCCGGTCACCGTCACCGAGTACGCGCCCCGCGTCGCCGACACCGTCGCCGCGTACCGGGGCGACGCCGGAGCGGTGCTGGACGAGCATCTGCGCGAACTGCCGGCGGTGATCGCCACGGACCTGCTGTACGCGCCGGCCATGCTGGCCGCCGCCCTGGCGGGGTTCGCGGCGGCGAAGTCCCGGCTGGCCGAGCGGCGCGGCCGGGACCCGGTGTGGCTGCGGCGGGCCGTCGTCCGCCTGCTGCCGCCCGGCCTCGCCGGCGGTGTGGCCGCCGCCTGCTGCGCGAGCGGGCCGCTGGACAGCCGCTGGTTCCTGGTCGGGCAGGCGGTGACGGTGCTGACCGCGCCGGCGCTCACGGCGTCCTACGCCTGCGGCCTGCTCCTGCTGCTCCAGCGGTGCGAGGCCCGCGTCCCGGCGGCGGCCCGGGTGCTCGCCGCCGCCGGACGCATGGCGCTCAGCCACTACCTCACCCAGTCGCTCGTCCTCGCCTGCGTGTTCACCGGGTACGGGCTCGGACTGTACGACCGGGCCGGCACGGTCGCCGTCCTCGCGGGGTGCGTACTGCTCTATGCCGTCCAACTCGCCGTCAGCGTACGGCTGATGGACCGGAAGCGGTACGGACCGGCCGAGCTGGTCCTGCGTACGGTCACGCTGGGCCGCCGGCCCGGCACCTCCCCGCACCGGGTCAGTACACCGGCTTGGACAGCGTCACCCCCGGAGCACCCTGCGTGCCCGGCAGCCCCGGCACACCCGCCGCCGCCTCCGTCCCGCCCGGAGCATCCCCCAACCCCGGCAGAAGACGGCGCGCGGCGCGCTCCGTAATGGCCGCCGTCTCCGCCTTCGCGGCCGCCGAGATCGCCCCGGCGCCGGGCTCCTTGTACCAGGGGCGCAGCCGGATCAGCGCCGGTTTGACGCCGGTGGCGAGGAGCAGAGCCGTGCCCTTGGGGAGGGCGCGGATGCGGTCCGGCGGCAGGATGGACTCCTGGCGGTAGGAGTACGACCGCGAAGTCCCCTCCTTGCCGCGGGAGATGGTGGGCGTACGGACGTCGTGCTGGCCGACGAGCGTGGAGATCTTCTGCACGAAGTCGGCGTCGTCCAGACCTGCGCCGAGGAGCTTGATCGTCGCCGCGCTCCACAGCGCGTCCATGCCGACCTCGCCCCACACCCGGGCGCCCTGCCGGTAGCTCTGCAGCAGCGTGACGACGTTGATGCCGCGCGAGCCGAAGTGCGAGTACAGGTCGGGCAGATCGGAGATGCGGCACACGTTGGCGGCCTCGTCGAGGACCGCCGTCAGCGGCGGGTCGAGCCGGCCGCCCATGCGCTCGGCGGCGACCACGCCCGCCCGCATCGTCGCGTCGGCGAGCCCCGCGATGACGCCCGCCGCGGACCCGCCACCGTCCTTGGACAGGAGGTAGAGCGTGTCGTAACCGAGGACGTGCAGGTCGGGACGGAACTCGGGCAGGCGGGGGTCCGGCGAGACCCAGGCGAGGATCTCCGGGTCGAGCAGGCAGGACACGGTCTGACGGGCGGTCTCGTAGATGCCGTCCCGGGTCTCCACCGCGCCGCGCACGGTGCCCTGCAACTGCTCGGCCATCGCGACGAGCCCGGCCTCGCGGAGCAGGTCGACCGGGGTGCGGTCGGCGGGGTCGGCGAGCCAGCCGAGCAGTTCGTGGATCGGGGTGCGGCTGCGGGCGGCGGCCAGGAAGAGGGCGGTGAGGGTGTTCTGGGCGGCCGAGATCCAGAAGTCCTTCTTCGCCGTGTCGTCGTTGACGGACGCCACGAAGTGACCGGCCATGCGGCGGGCGCCCTCGATGGTGTGGCACTCGCCGAGCAGGTTCCACCACATGGCGCGCGGGGTGTGCGCGATGCCCTGCGGGTCGAACGTCCAGACCATGCCCGCCCTCTCGCGCTCGGCGCGGGTGACGGCGTACACGTCGGACTTGTTGGAGGTCAGCAGGACGGCGCCCTGGGCGCGCAGCACCCGGGGGACGGCGATGCCGGTGGACTTGCCGGCCCGCGGCGCCATCAGGTCCAGCTCCACGTCCTCGTAACTGCTGCGCAGTTCGGGGCCGTTGGGGCTGAGATCGCCGAGGAGGTTGCCGGTCTCGTCCGGGTGCACCCGGACGCGGCCGTTCAGGGTGGGGCGCAGTTCGCGGGCGCGGGCCTCGATGCCCTTGGGGCACATGGCGGCGAGTTCGCGGCGCCCGGCCAGCCCCTTGGTGCGGCCGGACCGGCCCAGGACGAGGCGCAGGACGAGGGCGACGGGCAGCGCGAGGAGCACCAGCAGGCCGAGCATGCCCGCGTAGAGGGCGGCGGCCGGAGCCCCGGGCCACAGGCCGGTGGGTCCGTCGGAGACCAGCTGCGACACGGTGGACATGGCGAACGGGGGGCCGTCCCAGCCGTTGCCGGACAGCCCGGACCCGAGGGTCCCGCCGCACCAGGCGACGGTGAACATGGTCAGACCGGTGCCGGCGATCGCCACGATCGCCCACGGCAGTTGCTCGTGCAGGGAACCGGTGCCCGGAGCACTCACGCGGACCACCTCCCGGCGCCCGGACCGCCGGGGAACCCCGGACCGCCGGGGAACCCCGGACCGCCGGGGCCGCCCGGCGTCGCGTACGCCCCCTCCTGCGCGGCCCGCGCCACCTGCGCGGCGGTGTGGGCGAGCTGCTGCTCGACCGCCTGCTCGACCCGCTCCTCGTTCGGCGTCCACCGGGTGTTGGTGTTGTGCAGCCGGCGCTCGGCGTCGGTGATGGCGACCTTGATCGGGATGCCGGGGCGTCCGCCGACCTTGATGAGGAAACGGCCCCGGCCGGGCGGCTCCTCGTGGTCGCCGGAGACACCCCAGCCGGGCGGCGAGGACCAGGACGACACGAGTTCGATCTCGCGCCGGGACAGGCCCACCACCTTGCCGAGGTCCTCCATCTCCGCCTTCGGCAGCCCCGCGCACACCACCATCCCGGCCCGCTCGACGAAGCCACGCGCCTTGGCCCGGTCGGCGTCGGTGCCGAGGGCCTCGGCGTCCTTGAGCGTGTGGGTGATCTTGGCGTCGCCGAGGCCGAGGGACCGGTTGAGACGGGTCAGGGCGTCGATGCGGTCGACGATGCCGGAGGCGGCCCGCAGCGGGCGCCACAGCTCGTCGAGCACGGTGAAGAACCAGCGCCGGGGCTCGAGCCCGGCGTCCGCGAGGGCGTGCGAGGCGGCCACCGTGCCGAGTCCGTCGGACCAGGCGGCGAGCATCGCGGCGGCGGTCAGCTGGGTGTCGGCCTCACCGATGCCGGAGATGTCGATGCACACCGCCGGAGCCTCCGGGTTGATGCGGGTGGACGTCTCGGAGGCGAAGGTGTCGCCGAGCGGGCCGTCGAGAATGCCGAGCAGGGAGCGGTGCAGCGGGTCGACGGCGTCCCGGTAGCGGGCGTCGTCCCCCCGGTCGAGGGTGACCGCGCGCACCCGGTCGGGGCCCTCGGTGAGCACCCGGAGCACGTCCGGCAGCAGTACGGTCCGGCCGGGCGGGGTGCGTTCGCGCAGGTGGTGCAGGACGGCGGAGAGCACGGACTGCTCGTGGTCGTCCATCGGCCGGCCGCGCACGATGGTGATGAGCGCGGCCACCATGTTCAGCACCCGGCCGTGCGTCTCGGCCTTCAGCACCTCGCCCGCCTCGCCGCCGATCCTGGCCGCCGCCGCGCCCATGGCGCCCGGGTCGAGGACGTTGATGCCGCCCCGCCCGCGGCCGATGGAGATCACCTGGCCGCCGAGGGCGCGGACCGTGTCGGCGTAGTCGGGCTTGAGGTCGCCGAGGACCAGCGGGACGACACCGGTGGCGGAGAGCCCGATCAGCATGCGGTTGACGAGCGTGGACTTGCCCAGACCCGGCATGCCGAGCATGAACAGCGACGGGTTGGAGATGTACCGGGCCCGGGTGAACCAGTTCAGCGGGTCGCCGCAGACCGTGGCCCCGGTGAACAGGTGCTGCCCCAGCGGTACGCCCGTCATGGGCGAGCCGGAACCGGCCGCGAACGGCCACATACCGCACGCCTGCACGGTGGTGGCCCGCCACATGGTCGGCGGATCCAGGTAGCCGACCCGCCCGCCCCCGGCCCCGTACCAGCCGCGCGGCGGCACATACGGCTCGCGGGGGCGGGAAGCGGCCTTCTTCTTGCCGCCGCCCTGCTTGCCACCCTGCTTGCCACCGTCCTCGCCGAACCCGTCCTCGCCGGACCCGTCCCCGTACCCGGCCTTCTCCCGCTTCTCCTGTTCCTTGCGCTCCTTGCGGCCCTTGCGCCCGGACTTCTCCGGCCGCAGGGGCCCCGCCCCCGCTCCGGGACGCTTCGCCTCCAGTTCCGCGCGGGCCCGCCGCTCCGCCAGCCGGTCGGCCAGCTCGGCCTTCTTCTCGTCGCGGCGGCTCACAGCGCCTCCTGCAGTTCGTGCGGGATCAGGGTCTGCTCCCACGGGAGGATCCCGGCGGGCAGCGTGCAGCTGAACGCGGCCGCCTGCATCCGGTCCGCGGGCCGCATCAGCACCCGGGAGGCCGCGGTCAGGTTGCGTACCGTGACGCTCGCGTCGGCCAGTTGGTCCATGGTGTCGACGGTGACGGTCAGCATCAGCGAGAACTCCACGAGCCCCGCGCCCGACGCCTCCTCGGCAGCGGTCTGCTCCGCCGCCCGCATCTCGGAGGCCGCGCGGGCCTGCACCATGCCCCGGCCGGACGTCGCCATGAACTGGGCGCTGCGCCGGTCCGCCTCGACGATCCGGGCCGAGGTGGCCGGGTCGATCGGCCGGTACACCAGCGCGACCCGCTTGCGCCGCGTGCCGGGCGCCGCCTCCAGCATGCCCCGCAGCACCGAGGACCGTACGGTGCCGCGCGGCGCCAGCGTCATCAGCCAGGTCCGGGACACCCCCGAGTCGTGCTGGTAGCTGCCCACGGTCTCGACGGCGGCGGCCGGCCCGGCGTCGTCCCACTCCAGGCCCGTACCGCCCTGCTGGGCGCGGGCGTTGAGGACGTCGGCGGCGACGGCCGGGTCGTAGGCGACGCGCACGACCTCCGCGATCCGCTCCGCGGACAGCGGGTACGCCGCCCCGCCGCCGGCCGCGACCAGACCGCTGAGCAGGCCCGGGATGCGGATGGCGAGGTCGGTGATCACGTCCTCCTTCTTCCGCTTCTGGCCCGCGGGGACGCCGTAGGTGAGGCTGATGTACGTGTGCATCTCGGAGGACGCGGTGGGGTAGCGCTCGACGACCTCCTCCATCACGGCACGGGCGGCGGCCGGCGCGTTCGGCTGGATGCGGGGCAGCACCTCGTGGGCGAGCCGGGTGCCCGGATCGGGGGCGGTCTCCACGATCACGGAGGCGCCGCGCAGCCCGGGTTCGTGGGACAGACGGGCCAGCCACTCGCCCCACAGGGCGACCCACACGTCGACCTGGTCCGGGTCGACGAGCGAACCGCCGTCCGGGTCGCAGCCCAGGACGATCGTGTACAGGTTGCGGTTCGGGTGGTGCAGCACGCCGAAGGGACGGTCGTAGGCGTCCCGGCCTTCGGTCGCGGAGACCTTGTTGAGCAGCCCCGGCGGACGGAACCGGCCGCCCGGCCGGGCGGACAGCGGCCCGGAGACGTACAGGTGCGCGCCCCTGGCCTTGCGCCGCCGCCAGCCGATGCGCAGGGCGAGCAGCTGGTAGACGTTGCGGCCGTCCTGGGTGCGGATGGCGAGCGGGACCAGGAACAGCGCGATGGGGGTGAACACGACCATCGCCGCGTACAGCGAGATCAGGGACGCGAGCAGGGTGAGGACGAGCCCGCCGAAGACACCGAAGGTGCCGACGAGCCCGAGCGGACCGAGTCCCGGACGCCTTGGGCGGCGCCAGTTCCCGTAGGTCGGATGGGTGACGGCTTCCGTGGACATGAGGGTCCGTTTTCCCTTCGTTCAGTGATCGGGTCACGGGGTGGGGGCGGGCGGGGCGCGAGGGGGCGGGGGAGGGAGGAGACCGCCGGACTCCATCGGGGGACGCGGAGTCCGGCGGCCGTTCAGGTGCCGGTGCGCCGGGCGGCCGTCCGGGCCGCGGTGCGCCGCGCGCCGCGCGAGCCCGGACGGGCCGTCGCCGGGGTCAGCGGTTGTGCCCCTGGTCGCCGTCGGCGCCCTCGAGGGAGCCGGAGGCGGTACGGCCGACGACCTGCGCCGCCGTCACCGCCGCCCCGATGGCGACACCGACCGGGCCTCCCGCCGCCGCGGCGGCCCGGCCCGCACCGGCGGCCGCTCCGCCGCCGGCACCACCTCCGCCGGCGCCGCCGCCCGCTCCGGCCCCCGGGGCACCTGTCCGGCCCATACCGTCGGAACCGGACAGGCCGGACATGCCGCCGGAACCGGCGGAGCCCTGCGAACCGCCCGAGCCGCCCGCACCGGACGCCCCCGACGCGCCGCGCGGACCGCTCTGCCCACCGGCGCCACCGCTGCTGCTGCTGCCGCCGCCTCCGCCGCCGCCGAGCGAACGGGCGCCGGACGCCAGGGAGCCGCCCACGGACGACATCGCCCCGGACATCGCGGACGCCCCGCCGAGCGCGGCGGTGGCGGGCACGACGAGTTTCAGCAGCGCGGGCAGGGCGACGGCGGACAGCAGCATCACGCCGATACCGGCGATGCGTTCGTTGATGTCGCTGCCGCCGTCCTGGCCCGAGGTGATCATGGCCGAGCCCGCGTACAGCACCAGGCCGGCCGCCGGCTTGTACAACAGCCAGGCGATCATCCAGCCGAGGTGCTTGCGCCACCAGCCGCCGCCCCAGTTCGTCATGGAGGCGGCGGCGGCCAGCGGGAGGGTGCCCAGCAGCAGGATCATGACGCCGAGGCGGATGTAGAGCAGGATCGTGTGGATGATCCCGGCGATCAGCAGCAGGAAGGCGAGGACCAGCAGCAGGAAGGCCTCGATGCCGTTGCCGTCGGAGCAGGCGCCCACGGCGCTCAGCTGCTTCTCCGCGCCCGCGTTGAAGAGGTACGTGGAGTAGTCGTCGGAGAGGGCGGCGGCGGCCGTGACGACGGTGGTGGCGGCACCCGAGACGAGGATGACCCGCATGATGCCCTTGAGCGCGGTCGTGCCGGCCTCACCGCGCCGCTCGATGGCCATCCGGGCGGACGCGAACAGCAGCGAGCCGACCGCCAGATAGACCACGATCCACTGTGTCTGGCTGTTGATGTCCTGGGCCGTCGTGGTTCCCGAGAGGGTCGGGATGCTGGTGGTCAGCGCCCCGAACACCGCGATGGCGCCCGCGAGGACGGCGTTGGCGACGCCCTCGACGATGGTCCCGATGGGATCCCCGAGGAAGCTGAAGAATCCCACCGCGATGTCGACGATGGGATTACCGGTCGGGCACGCCATGTCAAACCCCCCAAAGGAGATGGCCGTTGGTTCCCTGGACCGCCTTCACCGGCGTGTGCAGGGCACCGTTGTCGGAGGGCTGGACCTTCCAGTCGCCGCCGCTCCAGCGCAGGGCGATGGAGGTCGTGGCGTAGCCCTGGCTGGTCTTGAGCAGCAGTTCGACGGTCGCCGCCTCGCCGGAGTACGCGGGCACCGAGTATCCGGCGTAGGAGGCGACGGACGAACTGCCGGTCCCGGCACTCGCGCCGGAGCCTGAGCCCGGTCCGTCACCGGCATCGGTACTGGCGCCGGAGCCGGATTCGGTGGCGTCGTCGTCCCGGACCGTGGAGCGCTTGAAGACGAACAGGTCCCGTCCCTGGCCGGACACGACCTGCTCGCGCGCGACGGTCCGCCAGTCGGGTCCGCTCATCTGCGAGGGAATGATGTGGGCGGCCAGCACGGCCCCGGTCGGCGTGTGCGCGAAACACCACCACAGGGGCCCCTGGGTCAGGGTCGGCCCGGCGGAGGCCGAGACGGGCACACGCGTGACGTCGAGGGTGTGCCAGTCGACGTCGTCGGGCGGAGCCGTGGGCAGGGCGTCGCCGTCGCCGTCATCCGTACGGCATCCCTCGGGCCGGCCGTCCTTCATGGCCGGAGTGCCGGACAGCGGTCCCTCGGCCGCCGGCGCGTTCCCGTCCTTCCCGTCGGTGTCCTGGTCGGTCGTCAGCGCGACGATTCCGCTCATTACGACGACGACGGCGAGGAACCCCGCCGACACCTGCCAGCCGCGCTGCTTCCAGTACGGCCCCGACGGGTCCGACCGGTACCGGCGTGGCTCCCGGTACTCCCTGCGTGTGAACATCTCGACCGTTCCCGTCCGTGGGCTCAGTTGAAGACGAAGCCGACCAGCGGACCCGCGGTGGCGACCAGGACACAGCCGCCGAGCACCATGCCGAGGCGGCTC
Organism: Streptomyces sp. NPDC058632; assembly: GCF_042717095.1. Lineage (NCBI taxonomy): Bacteria > Bacillati > Actinomycetota > Actinomycetes > Kitasatosporales > Streptomycetaceae > Streptomyces > Streptomyces sp. NPDC058632. The sequence goes on from NZ_JBHXQZ010000031.1 coordinate 56,564, forward strand.
ATGTGCTCCGAGCTCTCACCCCGCTTGAGGGAGACGGCCATCATCGTGCCGGTGATCAGCACCCCGGCGACGCCGGCGGCGGTACCGGCCCAGGCGGCTATGCCGAGCACGGTGTTGACCTTGGAGGTCAGTTCGCCGGGTGCGTTGCTCACCGGCTGGGGCACGCCGGCGGCGAGCACGGTGGTGGCTTCGAGGAGCAGGGACATGGGGATCTCCGAGAGGTCGGCGCCACCGGGTGAGCGGTGGGCGCGAGGTAGGGGTGAGATGGGGCTGAGGTGCGGCTGAGGTGAGTGGTGCCGAAGAGGTTTGTGAACCTCAGAGGAGGGACAGATTGCCGAGGAAGGCGACGAGCGGCCCGGCCGTCGAGGCGACCAGACAGCCGAGGGTGACGTAGAAGACCCCGCGGAAGTGCTCGCCGCCCTCGCCCGGTTCGCCGCGGCGCAGCTGGATCGCCATCTGCATGCCGACGATGATCAGTCCGCCGACCCCCGCGGCCGAGGCGCACCACGCGAGGATGCCGAGGATGACGCCCGCGTCGGCGGTCGGGGTGTAGCCGGCCAGCCGCTCCCCGAGGGGGAGGGCGAGGTGGGTGAGGGGGGAGGTCATGAAACGGTTCTCTCGCCGTCGGTTCCGGTGCCCACCAGGTCGGCGAGCACGCTGAGTTGTCGGGGCAGGTACGTGGGCTGACCGCCCACGCGCCAGGCCGGGATCCACGGCACCCGGTGCACATGGGTGACCGAGCGGACGACCCGGATGCGGCGCAGCAGGCTGAGCGGGAGCCGTCCGGGGGCGTCGGCGACGAGGACGACACCCAGCAGGTCGATCCCCTGGGGGGCCTTTCCGTCCTTCAGCGCACCCAACGCCTGCGACACGGCACGCAGTCCGCGCGCGCTGGTCCGGCCGACCAGCATGACCCGGCGCGGTTCGCCCCGCGCGGGCTCCGGCCAGCGGGCCCCCACGTCGACCCCGCCGAGAGTGTCGGCGAGCGAGGAGGCACCGGCTCCGCCGTGCGCCTTGACCCACCCGATCTCGTCCCGTGACTTCCCGCGCACGGGCACCCGCCGTCTGGGCTCACCCCAGGAGGGCTCGCCACCGGCGGCGGGGGCCCTCTTGCGGGGGGTGGGGGACGAGGGGCGGGGCGTCCGGGCCGGGGTGGCGGCGGGCGCGGGGGCCGCCGCGTGCGCGTGTGCGGGCGGGGCGGATGCCGTCGTGTGCGCGGGCGGGACGGGCGCGGCCGCGGGGGCCGCCGACGCGGACGGTGCGGGGAATGCCGGAGCGGGCGCCGGGACAGGTGCCGGGTGCACGGCCGTTCCGGCCTGGGTGTGCTGCCCCGGCGGAATGTGCCGCCCCGGCTGAGGGTGCTGCCCTGCCTGGGTGTGCTGCCCTGCCTGGGTGTGTTGCCCCGGCTGAGGGTGCTGCCCCGGCATCCCGGGCTGGACCGCCGTACCCGCGCCGCCGTACTCCGCCGCCGGCCCGGTACCCGGGCTCCCCGGACCCGCCCCGGGTGCCGGAGCCTGACCCGCACCGGATGCTCCGCCGTCCGTGGCGGGCGGCGCGGCGGCCGGGGCCGTCGGCCGTGCGGGTTTCGGCCCTCGTACCCATGACTGCGGGCCCGACGGCGTTGCCGGAGGAGTGCCCATGTGCGCCCCGCCCCCTTCTCCGCTCGTGCTTCGGCTGCTCTGGCTCATCTGGTTTCCACGGGTTTGAACTTATTTGCGCCGGGGCCCGTTTGGATCTTTCGAGCCCGTCGACAGCACAACGGGCCGTTCGGCCGTCGCGGTTCAAGGTGAGAGGAAGAAGGCGGGCACGCATGAGCGCGGGCACGGGAGAGAGCGGGGAGGGCGGGACCTCCACCGCCGTCAGGAACACCATCGCCGCAGGCACCGGCTGCGGCTGCCTGCTGTCGCCGCTCGCTCTGCTCGGCGCCCTGGTCGTCATCGTCATCATCGGCGGGTTCGGGGTGCTGCTGGCCCCGCTCATCGCGCTGATCCTGCTGTTCTCGGGCGGCGGCGGGGGCGGTTCCGCCAGTGCGGACGACGCGGACGAGGTGATCGCCATCTTCAACGGCGACGGCCAGGGCGAGCTGGAGACCTCGACGGTGCCCGAGGACCTGGCGGACCCGATCGAGGAGGCCGGCGAACTGTGCGACGCGATCGGCCCGATCGTCATCGCCTCCCAGGTCGAGAGGGAGTCCGGCTTCAACGAGACACTCGTCGGCGAGAACGGCGAGGAGGGCATCTCGCAGCTGCCGCCCGAGATCTTCGACAAGTACGGCGAGGACGACGACGACAACGACGAGACCTCGGCGCTGGACGCGGAGGACTCGATCATGGCGCAGGGCCGTTACCTGTGCGACCTCGCCGAAGAGGCCCAGCAGATGATCGACGCGAACGAGGCCACCGGCAGCGTCCTGGACCTCGCCCTGGCCGGCTACCACGTGGGGATGGACGCCGTCCGCGCGGCCAAGGGGGTGCCGCAGACGAACGAGGCCCAGGGCTATGTCCTCGCCATCCGCGCCCAGTTCGCCAAGTACGAGGGCGTGGCCGCCCCGCCCGCCGGCTCCACCCCGGGCGTCACCCCGGGCATGGACCCGGACCCGACGGGCTCCCCCTCCGCTTCCCCGTCACCTTCCCCATCCACCAGCCCCGACGCATGAGAACAACGAGGAGGAGGACAGCAGCCATGGCCCACTTCGAGGTGTGGATCTCGGGCGAAGGGCTCGCCGAGATCAACGGAGAGCCTCTGGTGCTTGAGCCGGGCCAGTCCGTGCACGAGGCCGTACTGGACCGGTTGCAGCAGTACGCGGAGCAGCGCGCGGCGGCGGTCGGGGCAACGGTGAACGACGGTCCGGGTGAGTCCCACTTCGTCCTGGAGGTCTCCCCCGACGGCTCCAGCCGAGTCCTCGACCCGACGGACCCCGCGCACCGGGCCCCGGAGCCGACGCCTCCCCCTGCCCCCGCCCCTGCCCCTGTCCCTGCCCCTGTCCCTGCCCCTGTCCCTGCCCCTGTCCCTGCCCCTGTCCCCGCCCCAGTCCCCGCCCCTGTCCCCGCGCCCATTCCTGCCCCCGCCTCCGCCATAGCCCTGGCGGTCGCCCGGGCCCGAGCCGCCGCAACGGCTCCCCCCGCGCCCGCCCCCACCCCCGCCCCCGCCCCTGCCCCGGCACCGCCTTCTCCCCCTCCGTCCCGCTCCCTCCCGACGGAGCTGGCGGAGCAGATCACGCGCATCAACGCGCTGGCGACCACGGGCCGGCTGGAGGAGGCGTCGGCCGAGGCGACCGCCCTGCGCGAGCGTCTGACGAGTTCGGCGGGCACGGAGCACCCGGACGCGCTGGAGGCACGGGCGATGGAGGCGTACCTGGCGCACCTGCGCGGGGACCACCGGGAGGCCACGGTGCTGGCCCTGTCGGTGGCCCGCATCCTGTGCGGGGCCGGCGACCCGCAGGCACCGGCGGCGGTGGCGAGGGCGGCGGCCGCGTGGCAGCGGCTGGAGGACGACAGGGCGGCGGAGATCCACGGGAACGAACTGCTGCACATGTGGAACAGGCTGCACAGCAGCGGCCGCCTCTCCGCCGCGGACGAGCAGCTGGCCCACCAGGTCCGCACCCAGCTGGAGGCCCTGTCGACCTACGTCTGACCCGGGAACCGACCCGCTGCCCCACCGCTCGGGCGACCCCGTTCCACGGGGTGGCCCCACAGGCGTTGTACGAGCCGTAAATCGAACATCAAACGAACGTGGAACGAACGTGGAGCATCCCTAGGAACACTCCCTTCCCCGGAGGCCCCGGCCCCAATCCCCACGACCGGGGCCGGCCATCCCAAGGAGCAGGAGCGGGAGCACACCATGAACGTGACGGTGATCGGTTCGGCAAGCGCGGTGTCCACCGAGGAACGGGCCCTCAGGGACCTCTACCTGGAGCACGGCCCCGCCCTCTACGCGTACGTGCTGCGCATGCTGGGCGGAGACACCCACCGCACGGAGGACGTCATCCAGGAGACGCTGCTGCGCTGCTGGAGCAAGCAGAACCTGGCGGACAGCGAGGGGATGGCCGTCCGCCCCTGGATGTTCCGCGTCGCCCGCAACATCGTGATCGACGCACACCGTACGAAGATGGCCCGCCCGCTGGAGATAGGCGGCGCGACCTGGCTGACCGAACTGGGCGCCGAGGTCGACGACATCGAACGCATGCTGTCGTCCATCGTCCTGCACGACGCCCTCCAGGCCCTGACCCCCGCACACCGCGAGGTCCTGGAGGCCACCTTCTTCGCCGACCGCACCACCCAGCAGGCGGCCGTCACCCTCGGCGTCCCCCAGGGCACGGTGAAGTCCCGCGTCTACTACGCCCTGCGCAGCCTGAAAACAGCCCTGGAAGAACGCGGCATGCACACCGACCGTGCTGCTTGAACCTCCAGTGACCGAACGGCCTGCGACCGGTACGTGGTTCCCCCACCGCCCGGCTCAGACATCGGTGAACGGCGGCACGACCCGGACCACCGCGATGAGTTTCATCCGCGGCAGGGGAAGAGCGTAGAACCACCCGTCAGCGAGCAACGGGATACGGCGCAGACCGCCGGGCCTCCGTGACTGGGCCCGCTCCCGACGTCGGTGACGTCTACACCGACTGTGGCGAGGGCGACCAGCTCGTCGGCCAGGCGCTCGACTTCGCCGACGACATGCTGGGGAAGCCCGAAGATCACGTGTTCGGCATCGGGGTCGTACTCCCAGCGCCATTCCTTCCCGTCGCTCACGCGGTGCCCTGCCCGTTCTCGATGCCTGCCTCGGCGCAGGCGGCATCGAGGAGGGAGCCGATCTCGGTGGCGAGGGCACGGGCCTCGGCGAGGTCGTCCGTCTCGGCGGCTCGGGCCTCCAGCGCGTGCAGGCGGGCTGCTTGCTCGGGGTGACGCTCGACGGCGACGTACACGGCCCACTGGCCGACGAAGCGACGCATGGGCGCGGCGCTCACCTGCTCCCGTGCCTGCTGCAGGGCCACCGCACGCTCGGCGTCGAAGACGGGCAGCGCGGCCGGGGCGAGCAGGGCGAGGGCAGCACGCAGGTCCTCGGGGGCGCCGGCGGGCTGAGGGATCGGGGGGGTTCCGGACACCGGGTCCCAGGCGCTGGTCATACGGGCGGCCTCGTCTCGTAGGTGACTCCCGTCGGGTGCACGGAGTCGGTGCTGCTGTGCATCAGCGTTCCGAACGGGGCCTGGAAATTCAAGCGGGACAGTGCCGCGCTGCACGGCGGTGGCCGTTTCCCTGATCTCGTTGTACGGAGCCCGAGGGAGTGCGGGGAACGAAGGGCGTGCGTCTCGACCCTCGCACATCAAGCCTCCCACCCGGGGTCCGACCGCATGCCCGCCCACCGACTCAGCCGGCCGCACGGAGCGGCTCCCGGGTGAGGCGGTCACGGCGCCCCCGGCAGTCCCGGCAGCGTCCGGGCTCCGGTGCGCGGAAGGCGCGCTCGCAGCCGTCGCAGGTCTGGAAGGGCAGCACGGTCGGGCGTTCGGCGACCGGTGGGAGCGGTGCCGGGGGCGGCGCGGGCAACGGCGTTTCCCGGAGTCGGAAGGCCAGGACGCTTGCCGGGCGGGCCCGGAAGGTGTCGGGGAGCCGTACGGTCAGCAGGTCGGTGATCTCGCGCGGTCCGACCCCGGCCGCCAGCCACGCGGCGACGGCCGGCGCCAGACGGGCGGCCTCCCGCACGGACAGGACGAGACGGGGATCGACGCGGCGCAGGGCGGTCAGCAGGGCGACCGCCTCCGGGTCGGCATCGGCGAGTGAGGGCGCCGGGGCGGCGTCTGTGTCCGCGAGTGAGGGGGCCGGGTTCTCGGTCTCCTCGCGGCGGGGAGCGGGCACCGCCTCCCGCAGGGGCGTGGCAGCGGCCGAGGCCTCCGCGACGGCGGGCTGTTTCCGGGGCCGGGTCCGGTGCCGGGGCGGCTTCGGCGGCTCGGGAGGGCCCTCCGGGCCGTCGCCGTCGTTGTCGTCGCCGCCGGGTACGTCGTAGAAGTACGTCCGCGTGCGGATCTTCCCGGAGGGCAGGCGCTCGCGGCGGCGTTCCAGGTAGCCGGCGGCTTCCAGTTCCCTGAGCGCCCGCGAGATGAGGATCTCGCCCTCGCTGAAGTGCTCGCACAGGGCGGTGATGGTCACGGGGGTGCCGGTGGGCAGGGAGAGGATGTAGACCGCGACGCCGATGGTGACCGCGCTGCCGCGTCGCTGGGCGAGGGCGTTGGAGATCACGGTGAAGTCGGCGGTGAGCCGGGTGCGTACGTGGATCACGCCGGAGGACGGAGCTCCGGCGTCGGCGCGCAGGCGCGCGTTAGACTGCGAGTCAGCCATTGGGAAGGTACTGCTTCCTGATCGGTCAGGCCCTCGTCCGGGATGCCCGTCCCGATCGGGGGCCGTATCTGTTTGCGGTTGTCGCGCTGAACGCGCTTCTCGCGGTGAACGTAACCGCCCGTATCCCGCCCCTGCAAGCCGGTCACCCGGACGAGTGACGCGGGCTTTCCGGCAGGGAGGGTGGGTGGGCGGGTAGTTCTTTCCCCCGGTTCTTTATGGAGGTCAGCGGCCCGCCGGACCCTCGCGGGCGAGGGCCCGGTGACCCCGACAGCCGGACGCCGACCGGACCCCGGCCACCTCAGGGACGGAGCCGCCCGCCGGCCTTCAACTCACCTGTGAAGGCGGTCCAGGAGGCGGCTTCGAAGCACACGGTCGGACCGTGCGGGGCTTTGCTGTCACGGACGGGGACGACGGTCCGGAACCCGTCGGCCACCTCCACGCAGTCGCCGCCCTCCTGGTTGCTGTAGCTGCTCTTGCGCCAGGCGGCGCCGTTCGGATCGGGACGGGACGTTCGCTCCACGGTGGTTGTCCTCCATCACGGATCGGATCATGCCGTCAGGGACGGAGCCGCCCGGCCTTCACCTCGTCCATGAAGGCGGTCCAGGAGGCGGCTTCGAAGCACACGGTCGGACCGTGCGGGGCTTTGCTGTCACGGACGGGGACGACGGTCCGGAACCCGTCGGCC